>JAJRTO010000196.1 GCA_024278235.1 Candidatus Poribacteria bacterium | reverse complement strand
GGTCAAACAGGCGGAGGCCGGGCTTAAACTCGCGCGCACCCAGGTAGAGAAACGAACCTGGCAGAAGGATATTGCGATGGCAGATGCTCAACTCAGGCAAGCTCAAGCGGTCCTGAAATCCGCCGAGGCCCTGGTGAAGGCCAAAAGCTGGGAGGCAGAAATCGCTGCTGCACGCACGGGGTTGAAACAGGTGGAAGTCGCCAGGGAGCTGGTTCTCAAAAGACTGGCCGATGCCTCTGTGAAAGCACCGATCAGCGGTATCATATCTCGCCGTAATCTCGATCCAGGAGATATGGCCACACTCTCTGCACCGCTCTTCGAGCTGGTGGATATGGATGTGGTCCATGCAAATGTCAGCGTGTTGGAAGCCGATCTGGCGAAGATCCACATGGGTGATGTCGCATCGATTGCCGTGGATGCGCTGGATACATCCGTGGAGGGGCGAATAACGGCCATCCGTCCGATAGTCGACAAGATGACCCGGACGGTGCAGATAGAGATCTCAGTGGATAACCCTGAGCATCTGCTAAAGCCGGGGATGTTCGCTCAAGTACAGCTTCCAACGAAGGTGCATCCGAACGCTGTCCTGCTACCCCGCACGACATTGTTGACGGATACAGCGGATGGAGAGAAATACGCTTTCACAGTCGAAACTGGCCGGGTGGTGAAAACCCCTGTCGCTCAAGGTTTAATAGAGGGGAACCTCGTTGAGATTATAGAGGGGTTAGAAGCTGGAACTCAGGTGGTCATTGCAGGGCAACAGAACTTACGTCATGGGGACTTTGTGCAAGTCGTTAAGGTTCACTGAGCTCTGAACCCACACGCACCCATCCCACGTTTCAGGGCTTTGCCTGAGGAGGACTACCATGTTCCTTGCGCGTTTTTCGATCAAAAATCCTATCCTGATCAACTTGCTTACAATCACGATCCTTGTCGTTGGTTTTTATACCTACCTTAATTTACCTCGAGAATCGGATCCAGAGATTCCCTTCAACTGGGTATTTGTGACGACGATATACCCGGGGGCTGCCCCAGAGGAAGTCGAACAGCTCATCACAAAACCGATCGAAGATGCGATTGAGGATATTGAAAATATCAATCTGATCACATCTTCGTCCGACGAGGGACTCTCGTTCATCAGTGTGAAATTTGAGCAGAGCCTGAAGCAGAGCGAATTCGATAAACGGTTTCAGGATCTGCGTGCTGAAATCGATAAGGTCAAACTCCCCGATGGTGCTGAAGATGCCGAGGTGCTGGAACTCAAGACAAGCACCTGGTTTCCAATATTGAGCGTCGTGGTCAGCGGGGAACTTCCAGAAAAAGAACTCAAAGCCATCGCAGATGATCTCAAGGATAGAATCAACGAGATCAGCGGCATTTCGAGTGTCACGCTGGCAGGAGCACGCGAACGGGAAATATGGGTTGAGGTGGATCCTGAAGGTATGGACAGCTTGAACCTGGCACTGTCACAGGTGGTAGGCGTTCTCAGCGCGCAGAATTTGAACATCCCCGGGGGAACGATCTCGGCGGGCCGCTCGGAATATCTGCTGCGCACTGTCGGCCAGTTCCAGAATGTCGAACAGATCAAAAATGTCATCGTCCATTCCTACCCTTCGGACGACCAGGTTCATATCCGGGACATTGCCGAGGTATCGGATACTTACGAAGAGGCCAAGACCATTTCGCGCCTCAATGGACGACCGGCGATCACCTTAAATGTCACGAAAAAGGCGAATACCAATACCATCGCACTTGCAGATCAAGTAAAATCACTGATCAAAGAGTATGAGATGGAACATGCGCTTCATGGAATCCATCTGGACATCACAAACGACTACTCTGTTTATACGAAAGACACACTGAGCACACTTCAATCCAACGCGCTCTTTGGCATCTCTTTTGTGATGCTCTCGCTGTGGCTTTTTCTCGGCTGGCGGAACGCGCTCTTTGTAGCCGTTGGCATGCCGGTGGCGTTCATGGCGACATTTATCTTTATCGATGTTACCGGAAACACTCTCAACGGCGGCTCGTTGTTTGGCCTGGTGCTCGTCCTGGGGATCGTGGTGGACCATGCCATCGTGATCACGGAGAATATCTACCGTCATATGCAGATGGGCAAATCCGTCCATCGCGCCGTCATGGACGGGATGCAGGAAGTAACAGCCCCCGTGCTCAGTGCGACGCTCACGACGATTGCCGCGTTTCTCCCTTTGATGTTGATGCCGGGACTCATTGGGGCCTTCCTGAAAATCATCCCAATGGTGGTAACGATGGCACTCTGTGCGTCCCTTGCAGAGGCATTGATCATTTTGCCTTCGCACCTCGCGGAGTGGTCGAACCCTGTACATGCACGCAGGCGCGATGGTCGATGGTTCCAGAAAATAATCACTATTTACTCGCGTGTTTTGAAGGGTTTTCTGCGCCGCCGTTACTGGGCCGTTGCTGCCGTGCTCTTGTGTGTGGTAGCCGGTGCAAGCCTGATCCCCCTGATCGGTGTCGAGATGTTCGGCGAAGAAGATCTTGGGATCTTCTATGTGCGGGTGTGGATGCCGGCAGGCACAAAACTTACGGAAACTGATCGCGTTCTAAAGCAAGTGGAACAGGTAGCGTTGACCCTACCGAAGAACGAGTTAGATTCTGTGATTACAACCGCCGGTCGCCTGGAAGAGGAAGATGATGTCACGACGAATACAAGCGTGGGTCAAGTGATTGTGGGTCTGGTGGAAGCCAAGTATCGGGACAGAGAGGTAGGTGAGATCCTTGCGGATCTGCGCACTCGATGTCAGTTCCTGACAGGCTTTGAACGGATTGAATTCGCTAGGCTGTCCGGTGGCCCTCCAACGGGAAAAGCCGTTGAAGTCAAGGTGAAGGGGAAGTACTTCGAACAATTAGAGGCCATCGCCGAAGAACTCAAAGCGGAGCTTGCGCAGGTTCCTGGTGTCTATGACATCGGTGATGACTTCCTGCCTGGCAAGGAGGAACTACGCGTTCAAGTGGATGAATCCAGAGCGAGTCTCCACGGACTCAGTGTGTTCCAGATCGCGGATGCGGTACGCACGGCCTTCCACGGGGCCGTGGCGACGACCTATCGAGAGGGTGATGAGGAAATTGATGTGGTTGTCAAGTTCCGGGATGCTTCTGAATCTTCAATCGAACGGGTCGAAGCGATGAAGCTCGCAACACCGATGGGTACTCTCATCCCACTCCGAGAAGTCGCCTCCCTCGAATTGGCACGTGGTTATGCAACGATTCCCAGGTTTGAGGGGGAACGGGCGATCACAGTCTCCGCAGAGGTGGATAAGAATATCAATCAACCTGTGGCTGTCAACCGCATCATCGAAGAGAAGTTCCAAAATATTGGCCAGCGTTATCCCGGCTATTATCTCGACTTTCGAGGTGAGTTCGCTGAATTCAATGAAGCGTTCTCCAGTTTGAGCCAGCTATTTGTACTGGGCATCTTCATTATGTATATCTTGTTAGGGGCACAGTTCAAATCCCTCCTCCAACCCTTGATCATTCTCTTCACGATTCCCTTCGCTTTTATCGGTGCGATGCTTGGACTGCTGGTGAACACGTCTCCATTCAGCATCGTTACTTTATACGGCATGGTCGCACTAGCTGGGATCGTGGTGAACGACTCCATCGTCCTGATCGATTTTATCAATGTGAGAAGACGATCCGGCGTCGGCAAATGGCGAGCTATCATGGAAGGAGGCCGACTACGGTTACGTCCCATTGTCTTGACGACATTGACAACAGCCTTTGGGTTATTACCAATGGCAATTGGTCTGGGAGGATCCTCTGAGATGTGGAAACCCCTTGCAAACACCATCATCTGGGGGTTGGCGATGTCGACTCTGTTGACCCTATTTATCATCCCTTGTCTGTATGCCATCAGCGACGATTTGACACCCAAACGTTTCCGTGTCAAAAAGAGAGAGCGACTGCTGGACATAGACATGGACAGCCGCCTTCAACCCGAATTGGCAGACTAGGATGACAACCTCCTTGCAGAATCAGGACTATCGATCACTGAATTTGGGAGAAAATCATGGGAAAATCAAGACTTCTTATCTCCTCTGAAAATGGGTTCAGAGCCAATGGCCGATGGCTGATGGGTTATGTATCACTGTTCATGGTGGTTATCTTCTTCAGCGCTCCAATATCTGCCCATTCCCAACCGCTCACGTTGGAAGAGAGTATTACGCTGGCTCTTCAGAACAGCCCGCAGATCAAAGCAGCGCAGGAGGCCATCAAACTTGCTGAGGGACAGATGGTCGAAGCAAAGGGAGCTATGCTGCCACAGATCAGTGCTAACGGAAGTTACCTCTATTTTGGTGAACTTCCTACCACCATCCTCGACTTTGGTGATATGCCGTCCCCATTCGGGCCTGTTGCAGGTCCTGATGCCCCGCCGACGGAGTCAGGGCCCATCGAAATTGAGATGGGAGCGCGACATAATTGGAAAGGGGAGGTTGCCGTTCAGCAACCTCTTTTCACCTTTGGGAAACTCTGGAATCGCTACAAGCAGACCATCGCATCTCAACAAGCAGCAGTCGCTGGACTGAACTCCGTCCAGCAGCAGTTGGAATTACAGGTACACGAGGCATTCTACGGAGTGCTCCTCGCTCAGGAGTACCTGAAAGTTTCCAGGCAGGCAGTGGAACTTGTTGAGGCCCAGGTGAAGGTGGCTCAACAACTTCGAGATGTGGAGATCGCAACCGATTTTGAGGTGCTACGAGCACAGGTACAACTTGCCAGCGTTCAGTCCCAACAGGTGCGGGTCGAGAACACACTGCAACTCGCGCAGAACCGGTTCAAGATGATACTCGGACTGGACATGAATACAGCAGTGAATGTCGAAGGATCGCTGGATTACCAGCCTCAGGAATTTGATCTGGCGGCTCTGATCGATACGGCTTTGAAACATCGTCCTGACCTGGCACAGTTGACCTGGCAAGAAAAAGCAGGAGAGAAACTGGTCAGGATCGCGAAGGCCGGCTACCTTCCGAATATATCCATTGCCGGAAACTATAGCCTCAACGATACAGATCAACAACCCCGCTATTCCACCTGGAATGTGGCTGTGGTAGCAAACATCCCGATATTCAACGGGTTCGCAACTCGTGGAAAGGTGCACCAAGCAGAAGCCGGGCTCCGACAAATTCAGTATGGCCACGAGCAACTGCGTGATGCCATCGAGATGGAAGTGCGAACGGCCTACCTGCAACTTCGGGGGACGGCTGCCCTGGTCGAGGTCCAGCGTCGGAGCGTCGAACAGGCTGAGGAGGGGCTCCGCTTAGCCCAGTTGCGCTACGAGAATGGAATGTTGACGAGCGTGGAACTGATTGACAGTCAACTGGCGTTGACCCAAGCCCGGGTGAATCGTCTCCAGGCACAGCACGACTATGTGGTTGGATTGGCCCGCCTGCAAAAGGCGATAGGTGGTGAATAATACTCACTAGCTTTCAGGCATCAGTCCTCAGGCTTCAGTAGCTGGCTTACTTGTTGATGCCTGAAGTCTGGTTTCTAGTCAGATGAACCATCTGACTTTTCAACTCCGTCATACTGAAAACCGGAGGTGCCAATGCAAAACAGACAGAGGATCAAGGTTGCCGCATGTCAACTGCTCAATACGGAAGATGTGGAGCGGAACACGGATCGTGTGATTGAAAAGCTCCATGCATGCGCGGATCAATCGGTTGAGATCGCCGCTTTTCCTGAGGGGACGCTGTTTGGTTATTGCTGTCGTGCCGACTACTGGGAACAGATGACAGGAGAGGTCTTTGCTCAGGCCGAGGAGGCCATCTCGAACGTCTGTGCTGAACGCAACATCGCGGCTGTGGTCGGTACAGCAATCAGATGGATGGGAAGTGGATAAAGGCGAACACCCCTGCCGATCCGAAAAATATCCGGGCGCAAGGCTCGTCTCATGGGAATTCCAAAATCGTGCATCCCGACGGCAATGTGCTGGTGGAGGCGGGTTACTTTGACGAACGAACGGTGATACGCGAGTTGGATCTCTCGGTGGCGAGTGGTCGCATGGCAAAGCGGAGTGCAAGTGAAGAAACGGCTCTGCGGGATTGGTTCCGAGAAGGACTCAAGTTGGTCGAATATATTCCATAGGCAGATGCAATGCTGGAAGGCCAGGAACTCAGCTTCCAGTCTGCGATTCTACAACATCGGCCTTCACACGATAGATAGCGTGGCGGAATATCATCACCTTGACTTTCGTTGGAAGCATCAAACCGATGTCATACGGTGTAAACCAGAGCACGTACCCTTGAAGTACATGTCCCGTCCGCAGTGTGATTTCAATCGAGCTTGACTCACGGCGGCTCTGAGCGAGTATTTCGTTCACTACCACGTAACGATCTTTGCGCGGTCGGATGGGAACCAATTCCAGTGACACGATCTCATCATCGAGGCGCATCACTTGATGTACCTGATCTTCGTCACGTTGCTTGTAGTAGCAGGACAAGCCTAGCTTTTCGTTGCCCTTCTTTTTGCCATCCACCAATGTTGTCAAATGATACTTGCTGAGTTTGACAAAGAGACAGTGATCTGTAACTCCATAACCGTGTAAGACCATCGGGGATTTTTCGCGTATCTGTTTGAGGATATACATCTCAGCAATATTGTGTTTCTTTTCAGGTCGATGTTTCTGTATGGAGGTAGCCTGTCCCGTGGGATGTACAGAAGTTGAACCCGTAGACTTCGGTGCAGGACGCGAAGAGCGCGCATCAGGGCGCTCACGTTTTTTCGATGGTTTCTTTTTTTGATGTCTGCGATCTTGTTCCGGAGTCCAGGTTAATGTGCGTGGCATCGATCATTCCTTTGCTCTGGGATGTATACTAAGATTATAACTCATGTTCTCTGTGAAGTCTAGGTGGCTTTCAGGCTTGCACATCGGAGTTGTTATTGTTGCAGGGGAACGTGAGTAGGTTTTTCCGGCTCGTTACCAGGAGAGCAGACACCGAGTTGTGAGGCAGGCTGCCGCCGTGATGACGACAGTTTTTCATTTACGGAGGAAGTAGAGCATGCTGCCAGCTTGTTGGCCAGGATGGCTTCGTGCCGGAACGAGCAAGCTGCACGCTCTACGGGGCTCACTGAAAAACTCGTGTGACTATCGTTTGAACTCATCTTTCTTGAGAGAAAATTGCAACTCTCACAAAAAAATTACATTTTGTTAATATTTTCGTAACTTTTATGCGTCATAATTAGTATCGAATCTACAAGCCCTACAATCCTTACTGATGTGTGCTAGTCAGCACGTTTTTTTGGTCCTAATATTTTATGACACCCCGTTGACCAGTTGACTAGCACACATTTTTTTGTGCGGATCACCCTTCCTCTATGGATTGACCTCATTTGAATTTAACAGATTGGTCTGAGATTGTCCCAATCGCAATCAAGACAGAAGGCGTCTTTTTCATTGAGGTGGTGGATGCTGCCATTGCATACAGGACAACCTGTGAGTTCTCTGTGGGTTGATTCCGCAGGCCAATGGCGCAGAGACCCTTTGTCCAATTGAACCAATGGGGCCTGGACGCCATTTCGACGTTCGGCTCCCATATAATGTGGTGATTGGCCCGCTATCAATAGATCAATGACGCTCTGGGGTTGAAGACGTATTGGCTGGAAGGCTTGTTCTGATAGATCCAGAAAGGAACAGACATTCACTCGGTAGGAGGTAGCAAACTCATATTTGTGAAGATAGGTCACATAGTACTCTGGAGGGATGACATAACAGGCATTATCGTTGAGATAAGGCTGCCTGACGATTTCAAACCAATGATGATAAAGGGGAAATCCTGATCCATTGATTCCCTCCTCTGTTTCACCCGTTTCCATCAGTTGAGAAACGATTTCGGATGAGGCCACAAGATGATAGGTCGTCATTCTTGAGTCCAGGAGCCGAACGAGATCAAACCAGGTATTGAGTGACCACGTTCCGGCAACAGACTCAAGAAAATGAACAAAAAGTTCATCAAGACGATCCCGTACTTCCTCCCACAGGATATTCTGCTCAAGCCCCAGAGCGTTAGGGCATTCGTAGATCAAAATGTCCAATGGTACCTGGCGGTGCTCAATCTGAATCAGTTCGTTGTCCACGATGTGCCGGAAGTTCACAGTGATAGTAGGATAGCTCTCCGCCATGGAGACCTGCCTGCCATCGACAGGCGTTACAATATAGTTCTTGAGATACATCGGCACACCACTTCTCTGAAGATGGACAAATCGGTTATCACACATTACCTTTGCAAGAATTGAGTCTCAAGATCCTTCAGGGTTACTCAGGAAAGAGCGTCAGCAGGAAAACGAAATCTTCCGTCGCCTCCAAAGCGTGGGGTAAATGGGGCGGCATGAAAATCCAATTGCCCGGTTTGGCGACATGATCGACGCCTGCGAGCTGGACGATCCCTTCCCCTTTCAATACATGCACGACAGCCGGGTGACTCGATGTATGTTCCGACATGGACTGCCCCTTCGCCATCATGAAAAGAGACACATCCCCAAAATCCTGTTCAATGAGCGTTTTGCTTACAATCCCGCCCCCGGCAAATTCGATCATCGTTTCTAAATCGAGAACGATAGATTCAAGTTCAGACATCAGATGCTCCTGTGTTCATTGTGGCAATATCTAGCCTGACAGATACCAACGATTTTTCAAATCTTATATTGCAATTGTAGCACATTCTCTATCTCTTTGGGAAGCACAATTTGCTCTTGACAGTGGAAAGGTTTTCTGATATTCTTTAATTCACGTGAACTTTTCCTCTCCGGTGCCGAGATAGCTCAGTCGGTAGAGCAGCGGACTGAAAATCCGCGTGTCCCCAGTTCAATTCTGGGTCTCGGCACCATTTCTTCGTCTGTGGCTGCCGGCGTAGCTCAGCGGTAGAGCAACTGATTCGTAATCAGTTGGTCGGAGGTTCGATTCCTCTCGCCGGCTCCATATCCTGTCGTTTATTAAACCTTTCGGTTTTCCCCTCGTCTATCAAAAGAGAATCTTAGCTTCACCGCATGTAAAAATAGCCGTGTGCATGTTGTGTAGGGAGTAGGATGCCCAGTTCGGCAGCAGGAGTTGATGCTTTGGAGATGTCGGACTATACAGACCAGTTTTTAGTTGAACGCGCTCAACGAGGAGATCGAACAGCCTTTGGGGAGCTTGCGGAAAAATACCATAAGCGCATCTATGAGCTGGCCTATGGTTTCACACATCATAGAGAGGACGCACAGGATTTGGTACAGGAGATATTTCTGAGAGCTTACCGTGGACTGAGGAGATTCCGCAGGGAATCGAGTTTCTACACCTGGCTCTACTGTATTGGTCAGCATGCATGTACTGATTATCTCCGGAAACGTTCGCGTCAGAGGCGTATTTTCCAACTTACAAACACATTCTCGGATAATTCCCCCCTGGTGGCTCAGAAAAGATACGAACGTCCCGATGCATGCCTGGAGCGCGCAGAACTGGCTCGGGAAATTTACCAAGCTGTTGAACAGTTGCCAATCCAACAGCAGCGAGTATTCATATTAAGGCACTACGAGGGGCTGCCGTTGCAGGAGATTGCTGATGCTATGGGGATACGCATCGGCAGTGTCAAGGCACATCTATTCAACGCAAATCATAAAATGCGTAAGCTGCTCGCCCCCTATGTGGGAGAAGAACTGATTTCAACGAGTTCTTCCTGATTCTGCTTTCTGATCTTGAAGATGAAGGGCTCATAATCATGAGATGTAAAACAGTCCAGAAACGATTGCCCGCCTATTTGGAACGTCTCCTTAGCGTGAAGGCCCACGATGCGTTGGAAGAACACCTTAGTGACTGCCCGACCTGCCGGCAGGAATTGGCAATCTATCAGAAAACTCTGGAGCTTGCGTCCCGATTGGAGGTGGAATACCCTCCTCCCGAGGCGTGGGAGAATTTTTTGCCACGGCTATATGCACGTATCGATGCGGAGGAACAGCGTACATCTCAGCTATCCAGATGGCGGACATGGGCACATCAGCCATACTTGCGAGCTACTGCCACACTGGCATGCCTCGTATTGACCGCGTTGTTAGTGATTCAAATAAAGCACTATCTGAACCGAGAACAGGAAGTGTATCTTTCGCCTATGGAGGTGATATCAACCACATTGATCAATGACGTTGAAGCAAGAGAGCTTCGTCAATTGAGTGAACCTGTCATCATGGAAGATCCGCTCATGTTAGTCACAGGAGCCTTAGACGATCCTCCTGAACCGATCCAGATAGAACTGAAATTTGACCTCGCTGTGCTGGAAGAGGCACTCGCTTTGCCGGAGGATGAACTCTGGGGTTCCCTTGTCTATAGAGATCAGGGCCAGCACATATATTAGATGACATTCTCATCCGAAACTGAAAGGGGAATCAAGCATGAGCCGCCAGAAGAGATTGCTCTGGATTACGATTACTGTGGGTGTGGCTGCCTTGCTAATCTTCATTCCACTACGAGCGGCGGACCTAAGATCATCGGACCAACCTACAGCAACGGAGAGTATTTCAACTCAGAAGACGGATACGGCAAAAACACATACGGTTGAGCTGCTGGAACTTCTCCGTATATGGATGTTGGCAAGGGAACTGGAACTCTCAAAGGAGCAGATGATCCAGTTCACCCCTCTATTTGAGGAACTCCAACGGGTCAAGGATCGATTCCGCGAGGACCGGCGCACTATCATGGCACAATTACAGAAGGTCAGCAACCTCCCGACGGATGAAGAAGAGGAACTTGCAGTTCTCAAGGCTCGCAAAGATGTGGAGAACAAATACTGGCAGGAAGTTCAGCGACTTACAGGGGAACTCAATAGCCAACTAACCCCACGTCAGCAAATAAAGTTTGCTCTGTTCAATGATACCTACCGACAGAAAATGCGGCAATTGATCGCTTCGCTCAGGCAAGTTGGCGAAGCGAATCAGAAACCATATATCGACAAAATCATCGAGCAGAATCGCTAATCGCCTCCATCCATGAAATCATGGGCACTTGCGGGATCTGAGACGCTCCAAATGTTCTGGGGAAACGATTCCCAGCTCAACGAGTGCATGACGCCATTGCTGAGGTCGGCTACGCAGAATGTAGTCCAGTAAGAACTGATGCGTGCCTTTCTCATCGAGCCAGGGAACCGTGCTTTTCTGATACGGGTTACGGGAGCGGCGGCGTCCTTCTGCATCCCAGAACAGGCGTTTTTCCCTCATGAACTCTCCCTTTCGATACGACGGTACGTCCATCTGACGAATAGATACGATAGGAATAGGATCCCAAACACCGGCAGAAATACGCTACGCAACTGCATCAGCCACTGCTGTCGACGTGCATATTTCAGATTTGCCAGCATTTGGGTAGACTCCGGCTCAAGCTCCACAGCCCGCTCAAAGCACTGAAGTGCTTCCGTGTAGCGTTTCTGTCTGAGGTAAACCAGACCCAGGTTATGATGCGCATCTACACTCCTGGGATCGAGAGAGAGAACGCGCTGATAGCCGGCAATGGCAGCTTTTATGTTTCCGGATGCATGTTGCTGCCATGCCTGCTGGAGATAGTTCATCTCAAGATTCCGCTGTGCTTCCCAGCAATTTGGATCCAGCTCAAGGGCCTGCTGATAGCAATGGATGGCATCTTCCCATTCCTGCGACTGTGTGTGTTGCACGCCGAGGTTATTCCATGCAGAGGCCATACTGATACGTACCGTCACCAACTCCGGATCAAGAGATAGCGTGTGTTCATATTGTGCTATGGCCTGACGGTATTTCTTGTCTCCCTCATAGGCTACGGCGCGATCGTAATTGAGAATGGGAGAGAACTCATACTCCTGAAGAGCCTGATCGAGAACCGTCCCTGCCTGCTGGTACCGTTCCTGTTTCATTAAGTAAACACTCCATCGATGGTAGATGGCCAACAGGTTGCGGCGCAGGGCGGATTGCCGTCGGTCCATACGAATCGCCTGCTGGTAATGCTCAACGGCTTTCTCAAATTGATCATAGAATAGATAGAGTGTTCCAAGCATGCTGTGCAACGCAGCCGTCGGACGGCGTTGGACCGCATGTGTATACTGTTGAATGGCTGAATCCAGATTTCCTTGTTCCTGAAATATCATACCCAATCGAGTTGCATAGGCTGCAACGCTTGGATCCAACTCCAGAGCCTTCTGGATCGCGGCAATGGCCTGTGCATATTGCCCCATATCGGCATAGACGGTCCCAATCAAGTAGTGGGAACGCGCATCTTGAGGGTCCTGTCCGAGTTGATCTCGAAGGCTCGACAGGGCATCCTGATGAAAACCAACACCAACAGGTGTTGCATACACACGGTGTAACGTATTTCTATCACGCTCGCTCAGTTGTTCGTTATCATTGGCGTAGTAGAGCACATCTCCCGGATTTGGACTATGCCCCCAGATACCCACCGCATGCCCGATCTCATGTAGCATCGCTTTGTAGACACTACTGATATCCCAGTTTTCAAGGGATGGCCACTGCCGAAGGTTCACCTGAATTTCCACTCGACATCGCTGATGTTCGAGACGGATCAGGATTGCCTCTGCAATGCGAGGTCGCCGCTGGAAACGGCCGGGTTCGCGCGACCAGAAGACGAGAATATCGGCCGACTCGTCCTCTGAGGTGATCTCAAAACGGAATCTTCCCTCTGATGCAGTGCGCCATGCATCGAGGGCATCATAGACAGTTTGGATATAACGGGCCAATGGAGGGGAAGGAGCTTCCTGTATATAGACACGGATGGGCATCTCATCAAAACGCATGATCCGTCCATCCGAGGCCGCTGTGACGTGCTCGAAATACCCGTCAGATTGCACGGAAAATAGCATCAACAACCCAATTAGATGGAGCAAAACCAATCCCTCTTTAGTCTACTACCTTACGTTCTTCCTCCCTCATGTGAGCAAGTTCCAGGAACACACGGTAGCC
>JAJRTO010000195.1 GCA_024278235.1 Candidatus Poribacteria bacterium | reverse complement strand
TGCGCAGCAGCAACCTGATGAGCCATTTGTCCTAACTTTGCTCTGACGATTCTCGTCCGCGCATCTGTTACCCGTTGCGTTGCAATCGCTAACCGCGCCTCAGCCGTTGCGATCTGTGCCTCGATACGGGATCGGGTGGCGAGATCCAAACTGGTTGAGATATTCCCTTCCTCAAGGTGAACGCGTGCTTCATTGAGGAGACGTTCCGCTTGGAGCAGTTGCTGTGCTGAACGTTCTCTCGCTCCAGATTGCTGTGCCAGCACGACAGCGTTCTCTGCGTCTGTGAGAACCGTATTCACTACCGTTGGATCGATGGTTGCCGCGCAACCCACCAACACGAGCAAAAACCCAAGCTGAACGATGAGCATCTGTTTCATGGTTGTGTTTTCTTCTCTGGAAATAGTCTTCAGTCGAGAGAGGGAGCACTTTCCTCCTGGTCAATTGCCTACATTATAAGTTAGATGGCAAAGGGTGTCAAGAACACTCTCTTCCGCTTCCAGGGCAACCTCATATGAACACATATGCTGCATTTGCACAGGAATCTGATTTCCTGATCCCAGTATTCATCAGGGGTCAGAGCCTGTGACTGGCGATTATTGAGCCAAATGAGGTTGCCCTATCCCCGCTTCACCGGAGGTAATCGATCAGCGCTCGAATCCGCTGTTTTGCTTGTTGACGCGGTGTCGGATGTGCAAACGGTGGGGGATTGATGTTTCCCTGATCTTTTCGTACCCAACCCGTTATTCGTGCGTCGAGTTCTACCTCCAGCCACTCCCCATCTTCACTCACGATGACGAGTCGAGAACCCTTTTTGGTTCGCGCCCACGGACGAGCTTCATCACTCGGTTTGCGACGTACAAACACTTCTCTGTCAAAGGTTATCTCTGCCGGAGCATCGATGCGCTGTACCGGTGGGGCATAGATGATGTAAAATACCATGCCGATGAGCAATACCGCCACGAGAGACATCAGGATGATAGATTGATGACGTTTTAGAAAAGTCTGATTCATGAATTCTTCTCTGCAAGTAATCTCAGTACCTCACATTTTCGCCGTAGGAGCGTCTTCCTGGACGCGACAATCGTGGCCGGGAGGCCACTCCTACCATAAGAATTGTGATCTACTGAATTCTGACTTTTGAAAACCAGAGAACCAGCTTGAGGCTCGTTTGTCCTCACGAGTATGACATATCTCTCGACATACCGCAAGTGAGAAGTTCCCCCTGCTGACAGAGAGGATGTTTCCAGCAGACCCCAAATAAAATCATGGTTTTCTGATGTCAAGTATGCTATATTCTTGATCAGCAATTTTCCAGGATGAAGGCAAACACACATGATGAATGGAGTCCAACGACAATGAACCATCTGGAGCGTTTTCTGGCCGTTATGGAGTATCAGTCGGTAGATCGTGTGCCGAACTGGGAATTGGGGGTTTGGGTTCAAACCCGGGAACGCTGGACGAAGGAGGGATTCGATTCAACATCCATGCATTGGGACTGGTTCCGTGGAGAGGACAGCCTGGGGATGGATCCAAGAGAATTCATCGCTTTCAACGGTCACCTGATCCCACCGTTCGATCAGGTAATCCTCGAGGAAGACGAACGCACCGTGACCTTTCGTGGGCCAACGGGACGGATACGCAAGGCACTCAAGGAAGGTTCTGTTGGTGGGGCACGGATGTCGATGGACCAGTACCTCCGCTTTCCGGTTGAGAATATGCAGGACTGGCAGCGGATCAAGAAACGTCTGGATCCGTCCAGCCCTCAGCGTTATCAATCGAATTGGCGGGAACTTCATCTTGAGCGTTGGCGAGCAAGAACCTATCCCCTCATTTTCGGACCCAACTGCTCCACATTGGGTTTCTACTGGTTTGCCAGAGAACTGATGGGCACAGAAGGGCTTTCCTATGCGTGGTACGACCAGCCGGAACTGCTCCACGATATGATGGAGCATCACGCGAATTTTCTCATTGAAGCAGCCCGTCCGTTTCTTGAGTGTACGACGGTCGAATATATCTGCCTCAACGAAGACATGGCCATGAAAAGCGGTCCGCTGTTGAGTCCGGGCACCTATGAACAGTTCATATTCCCACGGCTCAAACGGGTGATCGAGTTCTACAAATCCCATGGTGTGCGCTATGCATGCATCGACACGGACGGGAATCCGGAAGCCCTGATCCCATGGATGCTTGATGCGGGCGTCGATATACTCTGGCCCCTGGAACGGGCATCTGACCAGGACCCTATACGCCTACGCAAACAGTATGGTCGCTCGCTCCGGCTCTGGGGCGGTGTGGATAAACGCGAATTGGCGAAAGGCCCCAGAGCCATCGACCGACATTTGCGGACACTTATTCCATTGATCGAGGAAGGTGGATTCATCCCGACTGTCGACCATACTGTGCCGCCGGACGTGAGTTGGTCAAATTTTCAGCATTATATGGAAAGCAAAACGAAGCTGCTGCGTGGAGAATTATGAAGGGCCTGGACATAGCACTCGCTACTCTAATGCGCGAGGAAGTTGACAAACCGTGTATCAACTACTGCTGGATGACCAATTCCTCATACATGAGTAAGGTGGCGGGACGCGACTACTGGTCAGACAGAGAGGGCGTCTTCTTCGACTATCTCCGTCGCTGTGGCATCAATCTTGTGCCACAGTGGTATTTCCCGGGAGAGGCACAGAGGAACATCGAGGAGGGACACCTTGCACACGAAGCTCGGCCGGGGGGAACAGAAGGAGTGTCCAGCACTGAAGATATCCTCAGATCCATAGACCGGATTCCAGAAGATTCGCAGGTTGAGGCGAACTTCGATGTGGATGGAACCGCTTTCCACTATGCACAGAGATTACAGCAACGGATTGAAAAGGCCCAATACGAGGTCTTGTTCATAGATTCTTTCGGTCAAGCGGACTTTATGGGAGGGTACACGCGTTGGGGGTATCGGAACTATCTCATGGCTATCGTGGACTACCCGGAGGCGATGCGGAGATATTATCACCATACGGCGCTGAAGGGGAGACTCTTGAACGAGGCGATTGCTCTGGCATGCGAGAAGTATCACATAGCGCCGTTTGTCTACGGTGGCCAGGACATCTGTATGGGCAGCGGTCCAATCGTGTCTCCAGCCATCCTGAGGGAATTGTATTTTCCCGAACTCAGATGGTGCTTGCAGCCACTCGTTGACAATGGCATTGGTATCATCTGGCACTGCGACGGCAACATCAACCCGATCCTGGAGGAGATCTTGTCACTCGGAGTCATGGGTCTGCAAGGATTCGAGGAGGAGCATGGAGTACGGTTCGAAGAGATCGTGAAGTTGAAAGACAGGACAGGACATCCTCTCTCCGTGTGGGGATGTGTTTCTGTAACGAGCACATTGCCATTCGGTACCCCTGACGATGTCTGTGACTCAGTAGAGAGAGCCTTCCGACTCGCGGGAAGACACCGAGGATTCGTGCTCTCGTCCACGAGTAGTGTCATGCCGGAGGTCCCACATGAGAACATTGACGCGCTGTTCGAGCATGGGCGGAGTTTCGGAGAGGTTTTTATGTCCTCATAGCCGGAGTCGTTTCTGTGTTCCTTGATTTTTCTCCTGATCGATGCTATTATACGTATAATACACGTATAGAATGTCTACAAGGAGATATGTGATGCAAAAGAAACTGACTATTACGATAGATGAGCAAGTCTACGAAGGGCTACACGCAGTCATCGGCCGCCGCCGAATTAGCCGTTTCATCGAGGATCTGGTGCGACCACACGTGTTCTATCAGGAGCTGGAAACAGCTTATCAGCAAATGGCTGAAGACGAGGAACGTGAAGCTGAAGCACTGGAGTGGGCAGAGGCCACAATCGGAGACGTGAGCGATGAACCGCGGTGAAGTGTGGTGGGTGAACTTTGAGCCGTCGGTAGGTGGGGAGATCAGGAAAAAGAGACCGGCGGTCATTATCAGTAACGATGCGTCAAACAAGTACCTCAACCGCGTGCAGGTTGTACCTTTGACATCCAGGGTAGGCCGCGTTTATCCAAGTGAGGCCGTTGTAACACTTAGTGACAGACAGAGCAAGGCGATGGCAGACCAACTTACCACGGTGAGTCAGCAGCGGCTCATCAACCGGGTGGGCAGGCTGAGGTGGGAGGACATGCAGAAGGTCGAGCATGTGGTGAAAGCGCAACTTGGCCTGCTCGACACACTCCTTCAAAACTGATTTGCTGGCGGTTTCAGTTATAAGTCGAATCGAGGAGAGAGTAATGCGTATCAATTTTCGCGGTCAATTGGTAGACGAACCAGAGATCAGGGCGGGCTTTATCGGTTGCGGCTCCCATTCTTCCCGGAACATCTATCCTGCACTTCAATTTGCCCCCGTTAAGCTCATTGCAACGTGCGATCTGTCCATCGAAAAAGCCCGGGCGTTTGCGGTCAAGTACGGGGCCGAGCGAGCTTACTCGGATTATCAGGAGATGTTGCGGGATGAAGAACTTGATGCCGTATTCATCGTAACTGGCTATGATGCCAGTGGGAAGCCGCTCTACCCGGATCTGGCTGTGAAAGGAACCCTGGAACAGGCATGGCAAGTCACACGGGTGTTTGAAACATTTGCAAAAGGTCCGTACCAAGTGATAGGCTTATGATCTTTCTTGAAAACCTTGCCAGACCGATACTTTTCCTTCATCTGGCAAGCGCATTTGCACTGATTGGTAGCATGACACATAACCTGATCGTTGTGATCGGTTACTGTCGAGGCCGATTCGTTCGGAGAAGACAGGAGAGGTTGTACGTCAAGATCTCATTCTGGCTGTACACGGCGGTGTTCGGTCTGGGCGCACTGATCTATCCCGTTTTCCGGATTCGAGTGCGTGCCGAGTATTTTGACCAACTTCTCCCTGCTGCGACAGGACTCTTTGAGGCCAAAGAGCATTGGGCAGCTATCGGGTGGGCGATGTTCGCCGCCTATTATCTGCTGAGTAGGAATTTTCAACCAAAAGAAGAGAAGGAGAAGTTGTTCTTTTATGTGCCGCTCTGCTTCCTACTCCATATCATGGTGTGGTACATGGTGATCGCGAGTTTCTACTTGACAACCCTGGAGGCCGTTTGAGATGAAAAAGTCAGATAGTGCCTATCTCATCGGCGCAACATTCGTCTCTGTTTTTTCACTCACCTACTGTGCCATCATCCGATTCCACATCAGGGTTCCCAGATATTATCCGTTGGAGCACACCTGGCGGATGATTAAGCAACCGGGGGTTCCATCGCAAGGTTGGTATGGAATAGTAGGGCTGGCTCTGATCACTGCGACTCTGGTTACAGCACTCGTTTATGTGGCGATCCGATACACGGGATCAGGTGAAAAACAATTGACACCCATGATAACCAAGCTGGTCGGAATTGGTGTGACGTTTATCATGATTATCTGTGCGGCGTACGTGATGATCTATGAATTCCTGAGATGGGGCGTTTTCTGAAAGCTCTCATAGATAGTGCGTACTTCATTGAAACCCATTTGAACGGAGGATACTGATGTCAGCATTTAATGGACTTGGATTGCACTTGGGGAACCTCTCGCGTCTATCGTCTGCGAAAACACGCTCGATCAGCCCGGAGAACTTCACAGGCGAGAAGGGCAAGGGGGGCATGGCAACAGAAGGGACGGGCGCTGGCTGTGCCCGGGATCTTGGACGAGGTTGGAAGATATCTCCCTCGATTCGGATTGAGCCGGGGGAATGCCGTGTCCTTGCAGACATTCAAGAGCCTGGTGCGATTCAGCAGATCTGGATGACTCCCACCGGACGTTGGCGATCCAGCATTCTGCGCTTTTACTGGGATGACTCGGAAATCCCGGCGGTAGAATGCCCTGTCGGCGACTTCTTCGCCTGTGGTTGGAATCAATATGCCCAGGTCACTTCCCTGCCCGTTTGTGTCAACCCGGGGAGTGCCTTCAATTGCTATTGGGAGATGCCGTTCCGTAAGCGATGCAGGATCACGATGACCAACATCGCTGAGGAGGCGATGACGCTCTATTACCAGATTAACTACACGCTCACAGATGTACCAGAAGATACCGCGTATTTCCATGCTCAGTTTCGCCGTGTCAATCCCCTTCCCTACAAAGAAGTGTATACGATCCTTGATGGCGTCCGGGGACGAGGACATTACGTCGGCACTTATATGGCCTGGGGCGTGAATAACACCGGCTGGTGGGGTGAAGGCGAGATCAAGTTCTATATGGATGGGGATGGGGAATTTCCGACGATCTGTGGTACCGGCACTGAGGATTACTTCTGCGGCTCGTACAACTTCGATGTCGGCGGTTACCGCGAATTTACCACTCCCTATGCGGGCCTGCCACAGGTGATCCGTCCGGATGGTGTCTACTCATCGCAGACTCGATTCGGGATGTATCGCTGGCACATCATGGATCCGATCCGCTTTGAACAGGATCTGCGTGTGACGATTCAGGCACTTGGCTGGCGGAGCGGCGGTCGTTATCTACCATTGCAGGATGACATCGCATCTGTGGCCTACTGGTACCAGACATTACCGACAGCGGCGTTCCCAACTTTGCCGGACAGGGATTATCTGGAGGTGATATAGCTCCGTTTGTCCCGTGCATGCTTCCGAATCACAGTTGATTTGGGAAGATACATGCCAATAGACACGCGTTGGGGAGAGAGGGGATGCTCTTATTTTTATTTTCATTTTCGCTTTTGTTTCCCCCGGTACCACTGAGCGAGTCGAGAAGGAGAAATCCCAAGTGAATAACCGATAATGACCGCTTGATTGATACAGGTCGTTCGCAAGATGCCCAATTCCTGCCAGCGACGTGCCGAGGTCAGCACAGAGGCTTGTGCGATCACAATCTGACCACATTTCTGAAGGCGTTGCATAAATTCGTAGTCCTCCATGATCGGCATCTCTGGGAACCCGCCTATTTCGTGGAACACAGCCGCTCTCAGGAAGATCGCCTGATCACCGTATGGCATTTTCAAATACCGGGAACGCCAGTTTGCCATTTTTTCAATGAAGCGCAATCCACGTGAATGTGAGTCGATGCTCAACTGAAAGGCTCCCGCTGCGACATCCGGTTGCAGCAGGATCCGTCGGACATAGTAGTCATATGCTTCGGGCAAACGGGTGTCCGCATGCAGAAAGAGGAGGATTTCACCCTTTGCGATGGCCGCACCGGCATTCATCTGTCTAGCACGGCCTCGTGGCGACAGGAGCACCTGTACCCCACACCTACGAGCCTGGTCGACAGTTGTATCCTGGCTGCCACCATCGACCACCAGTATCTCCACTTCGGGAGCTGGAGGAATGTTTGCCAGGACCGTCGCAATATGTGCTTCCTCATTCAGTGTGGGGATAACGATCGAGATGGGGGGAATTGCGTTTTGTCCCTGCATGCTATCGTCTCCAGGCCAACCAACGTGTGAAGAATTGCTTGATAAAGGGCGTCAGTCGCGTGCGACTATAGGCATCGGCCACGTGTTTGATTGCCTCAGCCTGCGTAGGATACGGGTGAATCACGTTTGATATCGTTCCTAATCCGATATTGCTGATCATAGCCAGCGTGATCTCACTGATCATCTCACCGGCGTGACGTGCGACGATAGTAGCTCCCAGGATCTTATCTGTTCCTTTCTTGGTGAGCACCTTCACGAACCCTTCCTCTTCGCCATCTGCCAATGCGCGATCGACTTCACTCAGATGCCGGACAAACGTTTCCGTTGCAATCCCCTGTTCTTCAGCATCTTTTTCGTACATGCCGACATGGGCGATCTCCGGATCTGTATAGGTACACCAGGGAACAGTCAGGGCACTCAGCTTCTTGCGGCCCATGAAAAGTGCATTCCGGATCACAATGCGTGCAGCAGCATCAGCGGTGTGTGTGAATTTATATCGCATACACACGTCACCAGCGGCATAGATACGGCGATGGGTCGTTTGCAGTCGATCATTGACCACAACGCCACCTCGCTTATCATATTTGACGCCAACGGCTTCGAGGTTCAGCCCATCGACATTAGGAGCCCGGCCAACGCCTACCAGGATCTCATCGACCATGAGTTGCTTCTCCTGCCCCTCACATGTGAACTCGATCAGCTTGCCATCTTCCTTCGGAGTAATACGCTGGATGCGGGCATTCAGCATCAAGCGAATTCCATCCCGGACAAAGGACCGTTCCACGATCTCAGCAGCGTCCCTGTCTTCACGGGGAAGCACCTGCCCGGTATCCTGGAAGAGCATCACTTCAGATCCCAGTCGGTGAAAAGCCTGAGCAAGTTCACAACCGATGGGTCCCGCGCCGATAACGGCAAGACGCTGGGGACGTTCCGTCAATGAAAAAACCGTCTCATTGGTGAGATAACCGGCTTCGGCCAGTCCCTCAATGGGTAGTTGAACAGCACGCGCACCTGTCGCGATGACCGCTTTCTTGAAGCGCAACTTCTGCCCGGCGACATCAATCGTATCATTGCCGGCAAACCGGGCCTCCCCCAGAAACACATCCACCCCCAATTCCTGAAATCGCCTGGCTGAATCGTGGGGGCTAATCCGGGCGCGTATACGTCTCATGCGTTTCATAACAGCGGGAAAATCGACTTCGACACCATCGGGAACAGAAACACCAAAATGATGGGCGTCACGGACATCGGCAAGAGCACGGGAGGACCGGATCACCGACTTGGATGGGATACAGCCGACATTCAGGCAATCGCCGCCGATCAGGTGTTTTTCGATCAGCGCGACCTTTGCTCCGAGACCAGCAGCGCCTGCGGCCGTTACGAGCCCGGCAGTACCCGCACCGATGACGACGAGATTATAGCGTGATGCGGGTTTAGGATTCACCCAATCGGGTGGATGGACATTAGAAACCAGTTCTTCATTGTATTCATCAGCAGGCAAAACCAACGGTATCGATTTATCTTCATGCATCGTTTTGAAACCTTTCAATTGTCCTGAGCGTATTCAGTTCACTTCGGTTGTCGCTTCGGCAAGGGCTTTCCGGGCAATCCGCGTGACGAACATCGCCACAACGATGGTGGCTGCGAGCCCTACCCAGAAGAAGGCTTGTTGTGCAGGAGTCTGTTGAACATTGCCAGCGGCTGCATTCACGAGTGAACCCGCAGCAGAACCGAGGTACACATACATCACGGTCCCTGGTAACATCCCGATCCAGGAGCCCAGCAGATAATGTCTGAACTTCACTTTTGTTAGGCCCAATGCATAGTTCAATAGATTGAACGGAAATATGGGGCTCAAACGTGTCAGCAGTACTATCTTGAATCCTTGCTGTCCGACGGCCTGATCGATGGCATTGAACTTAGCATTTCCGGCGACCTTTTTAGCAACCCAATCTCGTGCAAAGGTGCGTCCCACAATGAATGCGGCAGATGCACCAAGCACGCTGCCTATCGACACGGTGATCGTGCCAATGACCACTCCAAACAGAGCCCCAGCCCCGAGTGTCAAGATCGATCCAGGTAGAAAGAGCACACATGCAACGATATAAGATGCAGCAACAACGACGGGACCTGCTGTTCCGAGGCTATCAGCCCACTGTAGTACGGCCTGAAGATATTGCTTGACGGGCAATAGAATACCGGCAGTGACCACACCAGCAACAATGAGAATGGCCAGAATGAGTCGGTAGATGTTCCTCGTGCGTCGCTGGTCATGAGTCGCCGGCCGGTCCTGGAACTCTCGATTCTTGGCTCCTGATTCTTGACTCTGAACTACTGTATCAGTGTGTACGATGGATTTCGTCATCGATTTTTTCCTTCTGTTGATTACGAACTTATGGGTTCGTAGATCAATCGGTGTCGTTCATGTCCGATCCTGCTGTTCATTCAGCAACCAATCATAACCTAGATGTTTGATGGATAGTTTGGTTGATGTAAGGTAGTCCCGGTCTTCCGGGGAGAGGTAGTTGGTAACGAAATTGAGCACAGCCCGTTCAGTTCGATTATATCCATCGAACTTCTCGTCCGTCCCATAAGTCGGTACGAAATCATCACCGAACCATTTGAAAATGGGCGATAGATAAACCCGCTTCTTGTCGCGGTCAATCCGGAACTTCTCAGGGAGCGCCAAGAAACGGCGTGCCTGATCATCCAGTTGGAGTTCCAGCTTATCGCCATTGTAGGGCTCACCGAGCAATGGAGGGCATCCTATCGCGGCACATACCAGCGCCATATGAATCCGTGGTTCGTTGAACTCCTTACGGAGGATCTCGTGTTCTATCTCGTCCAGTGTTTTTTTGCTCCCCATTACCGGGAACTTAAGCTTATCCCATACGCCAGAAATCTGACGAATGCTGTTCTTTGGGAAACGGAGCGACTTGAAAGGCGATGACTTGATTGGATAGTGATCGATAATCGCCTTGAGGGTCAAAGCATTGTAAGCATTGAGCCAGAAAGCGACCTTCTGTTCCTCGTTCCAACGATTATAGACGTCGACTTCAAGCGACTCCAGGCTCTTTGTAAACGTGTCGAGCGATTCAGAATCAGCCTTCAGTCCTTTATAATCAACCATGCCTCGATCATCGACATAGGTTTTCAGTACCAGTGCATAGGAATCATAAGAGAAAGATGTTTCCTCGGATTCTGCGATACTCACTGCCGATGAGAATATCACGGCCGCTGAAATGGCTATTCCGACAGCGAGTCTTCCCAGTCGGTCCAGGTTTATGGGATTCATGAAGTGTATCATTGTAGTAACCCCTTCTACGCATTGTTCTGAGCGTATGGTGTGTCTGTGTGCGATTTCAAATGTTTTCGTCGTATGAAGTATGCCTTCAAAACGTTAGTCGCCCAAATTCTTATTTCCTTACAGTGAGAATGGCTTGATTCAGATCCGCCTGATGAGAGCCAACCTCGACTTCCATTCACAGAATCTTCTTGACATCACTTCTAAGGAGTGTATAATCGAAAAAGCTCCTCAAGGTTGAGTATGGAAACTAAGGTATCAACCACAGACGATACATGGACTATCACGACAGATAGCTTTCAGCGATCAGCAGACTGAAGGTCGATGGCTGAAAGCATCTCAGGGATCAGCGATGAATCTATCACTCTTTAGCCAAAGCCTTTTCACATTATCTCTGAAACAGGCGATCGAAGCAACAGCTCAAATTGGATTCCCAGCCATCGAACTGGCGTGTACGGCACCTCACTTCGACCTTGATATGGCAATCCAACAGCCACAGAAGATCGCTCGACAGATTCAGAGAACCTGACTGGAAGTCTCGGCGCTCTCTCTGTTCAGCAACTTCACGGATACCGCCCGCCTCGATGACGAAATCGAGAAAGCTCAAACCTATATACGCATCGCACCACTATTTCAGACCAAGATGCTCAAGATAACGCCAGGCCCACCAGCTTCCATCCATGCAACGGATGAACATTGGGAATCTCTTGCTTATGCATTGGATAGACTGATACCCACAGCAGAGGACACCGGCGTGAAGCTCGCCTTTGAAACCCACATGCGACAGGTCACAGATACCCTGGCTGGCACGAAACGCCTGCTCGAACTGGCTTCATCCGATGTGGTCGGGTTGACAGTGGATTTCTCGAATCTGGCATTCGCTGGTGAGAAGATGCCAGAACTGTTTTCTGCATTGAAAGGTCGCATCTATAACACACACCTCAAGAACGGCACGATAGGGGAAGATGGAAGTTGGCATTTCCACGCGCTCGACACAGGACTTACGGACTATGCCGAAGTGATTTATCTTCTGAAGCGTGCTGATTACACAGGCTACCTGACCATTGAGTGTTTGGGCTCCCGCGCCCAGGAGAAACCCATGGAAACGGCCCGAAAAGACCTGGAGATACTGAGACAGTATCTCAGAGATAGAGGTGAAAGATGAATCGACATCAACGGCATGTTTCTCTTGCCATCGAACCCATCTTCGAGAAACCTACCACGGTAGCCTTCGACCTTCGAGATTTCGTCGGACACCGAATCCAAGTGAATCTGGAGGAATGGCTTCTCAAAGCACCCATCGCCAATCCTGCAATGCTCCAGATGTTTCGAGACCAACAGCGAAAACCTACTCGCGATCTGCTTCCCTGGTCCGGGGAGTTTGTCGGCAAGTATCTTATCTCAGCCATCCAGGGATGGCGTATCAGTCGGGACGATAGACTCAAGAAACGGATCGATGAAGTCGTTGGACAGTTGCTCGACTCGCAACGATCCGATGGCTATCTTGGACCCTTTCCGCCCGAGTTACGTCTTACTTCAGACCGATGGGATGTGTGGGGACACTATCATTGGATGCAAGCATTCCTCATGTATTACGAAGACACCCACTTTCAACCCGCATTGGATGCGTGCTGCAAAGCAGGGGAACTCATACACCAAACTTTCGTGGGCACAGGGGCAAGGATGCTGTAACCGGAACAGAACCTTGCCATCCTCCACGGAGCGTGTTTGCTCTATGAAAAGACCGGGCAGCCACAACACTTGGAACTGGCAGAATGGGTGATCGAGGAGTTGGGCAAGCCAGGAAGCTGTGGTTACCTTGAAGACGCCCTCGCTCGGAAGGAAATCCAACAGTTCCGAGCGAGACGATGGGAGGGGCTTCACTGCATCCAGGGCATCTGTGAACTTGGGTTCATCACAGGGGATGCCAGATACCACAATGCTTTCACTCACATCTGGTGGGAGATGCTGAAAGGCGACCGCCACAATACGGGAGGATTCACATCCGCTGAGGCATGTCAGGGAAATCCATACGACCAGCGAGCGATTGAAACATGCTGTACCGTTGCCTGGATCGCTTTGACAATTGATATGTTGCGATTGACAGGGGATGCCCGTGTGGCGGATGAATTGGAACTTTCTACGTTCAACGCAATTCTGGGGGCCCAACATCCTTCAGGACGATGGTGGACTTACAATACGCCGATGGATGGGGAGCGACGTGCCAGTGCTCACGATATTGTCTTTCAGTCTCGACCGGGTTCACCGGAGTTAAACTGCTGTTCGGTGAATGCTCCCCGAGGTCTTGGCATGTTGAGCGAATGGGCGATGATGGTTGCTGAGGATGGGGCTGTGCTGAACTACTACGGCCCTGGCTCCATGACGATTTCGTTGCCTTCCGGTATGCGGTTGACCGTTATCCAGGAGACCGGCTACCCGTTGGATGGGAAAGTGAAGATGACAGTTGATTTGGATAAACCTGAACATTTCAGCTTGTACCTTCGAATTCCTGGCTGGTCTCGTGAGAACTCCCTGACTGTGAATGGCAAGATCGCTGGTTCTCCGTCCCCGGGTTCCTACGTCTCCCTTTGCAGAGAATGGAAATCCGGTGATGTTGTGGAGTTGAGGATGGATGTGTCGCTCCACTTCTGGGTAGGTGAGCAGGAATTGGAGGGGAAGACGTGCATCTATCAAGGACCCATCCTGTTGGCTTATGACCGCTACTTCAACCAGATGGACCCAGACGACATACCAATGCTCGATGCCCGTGGCCTGTCAGGTGAGTTGGCGTGCTGGGACGGATGGCTGGATTCATGGTTGCTGTTGAAGTCCCGCGCAAAAGACGGACGTGAGCTGTATCTATGCGATTTTGCGAGCGCAGGTGTATCTGGAACCCCCTACCGTTCGTGGCTATCGGTAGAGGGGGGATCTCCTGTGCCTTTTAGCCGCGAGAATCCCAAGCGAATTTGGCGACCGAAGTGAGGATATTCCCTATGAAGAAACGTGATTACTGGTCAAAGCCCTTCAAGACCCTGGTGATAATGGGAGAAAGTACAGTTCAAGGAGGTGGTTGGCTCTCAAAGACAGAGGACCGATTCGCTGACGTGCTGGTGGATCTGATCAATGCGTGCCAGGCAACTCCTGTAAACTATCACAACCGAGGGATTGGCGCAAACGCCATCTCTCCTCGTAGTCCAGGCTACGAGCACTCCGCGAAACCAAGTGCATTGGAGCGTTATCATAAAGATGCAATTGAACTGTGCCCCGACTTGTTCATCCTCTGCTACGGATTGAATGACATGCGTGCCGGGATGGGAGTTGAGGAGTTTATGGAGGATATGGAGACCATTATCCAGGATGTGAACGCTGCCTGCCACCCATTGATCGTGTTGACCACCGTGTATCACATGACAGGCTTCAGGAGCTTCCCACCGTTCGACAAGGGAAGTATCCACAAAACGCTCCTTTACAATGAAGGGATACGCCAACTGGCGGAGAGAAACGACTGTCTGTATGCTGATATATGGGCGGCAGAGGGAGTTGCCGATTGGCTCATCCATCCCGATGGCGTACATGCCAACAAAGCCGGGAACCTGGTGATTGCACATCGTGTGTTCGAGACGATAGCACAACATTGCAGTGGTATCACAGCAGATATCCATAGGCAGGATCAGATGACGGATTGGACTCGGGACACAACTCAGGCAAGGGCGGATGCTGGAGATCCGTTTGATGGGTGGTGGATTTCGAACTGAGTAGGTTTTTTGGGTGGTAGTCATGTTTCTGTTGCGTGGAAGGCAGAATGCATGTAAAATGGTCTGTGGTTAATTCACGAAAAGGGTAACGGCAAACCCCTAATTTCAGCCGTTGCTGAACCAAAGAAAAGGAGTTTCATAACAATGTTGAAAAGCTTGACTAGACTTTATGTCCTAACGTTTATAGCGGTCATGATTGTGTGTGGAAATGTGGTGAGAGCTGACGTGGTTACAGATGGACTGGTTGGCTATTGGTCAATGGATGCGGCTGACATCGATGGGAAAACCGTTAAAGACCCCGTGGGTGGCAATGATGGCGAGATGGTGGGCAAACCCAAGATCGTTCAAGGGAAAATCGGGGATGCCCTGGAGTTTGGTGGTGAGAATTCCGTCGACATCGTAGGCACAGACGCGCTCAATTTCAATGGCAAAGAAGAACTGACGGTATCCGCATGGGTGAACGCCGACAGCGATGATCCCGTAAACGGGGTTGTTGCGGGATGTTGTGGATCGATTGTGGCACAGAGAGATGCCAATGGATGGGCAATGAGGTATGACGGCCGAAATGGCGGCCTTGAAATGGAATTCATCGTTCAGCCTGGTTGGCAGGGCGATGGAGGCTTTGGGGCCCCCCGCATCCCTGAGGGAGAATGGCACTATCTAACGGGAGTCGTCGATAATGATCAGATGCTGTTTTACCTGGATGGCGAACTGGCGATGGAACAACCTTATAGCGGACCCATTTCTACCGGTGGCCCGGAAACGGATATAGGTCATGCAAGTGATGGCGGGTTCATCGGTATCATCGACGAAGTCCTCATTTACGACAGAGCCTTAAGTGCAAAAGAAATCAAGCAGAACTTCGAGTCCAAAGTGTTTGCTGCTGTGGAGCCAGCCAACAAACTGGCGACTTACTGGGGAAAGGTCAAAACTTCGAGATAGAGTTTGTTGACGTGGAGCCCGAGTGATCTTCAGGCCCGTTGTGAACGTCCGACAGCGACTTATTTCCCATCATCGCTGAACCTCGTAGGGAGGAAAGTATGAGCAGAATCCGGGGGGCTTCAGGAATTCTCGTGATAGTCGGTTTCGTCTGCTGTGCCATGACATTCGTAATATCAGCGGAGGGAGATGAAACGATGTATCCTGATAGATGGGTGTATGTCTCACGGGGGCTGGGTCGCGATCCGGATGTGCAGGACATCCGTGAGATCGTCCAGACAGCCTCCGAACATGGGCTCAACGGCATGGTGCTATCCGCCGGGCTCGACAGGCTTTCGCGGAGATCGCCCGAACATCTCCGGCGTTTGCAAGAGGTCAAGAAGTTCTGCAATGAATCTGGTATCGAGATCATCCCGATCATCTTCTCAGCCGGCTATGGTGGCTCGGTACTGAGTCACAACCCCAATCTGGCAGCAGGTCTCCCTGTGAGGGATGCTTTGTTCGTGGTACAGGGGCATGAGGCAAGACTGGCGGCCGATCCGCCTGTGGAGATCGCCAACGGTGGGTTCGAGGAATTCGACGGAAATCGTTTCCAGGGGTACAACTTCCATGATAAGCCGGGACAAATCAGTTTTGTGGACCGGGAGACGGTGAAGCAAGGTAAAGCCTCACTGCGCTTCGAGCATTTCGGTGAGGTGGATCCTGTGCATGGCCATGCACGGATCATGCAGGAAGTAAGCGTGCATCCGTATCGGCATTATAGGATCACATGCTGGGTGAGGACAGAAAATCTCCAGGGAACTTTTCGCATTCAGGTGCTGGCGGAGAAACGCTCGTTGGCCCCCTATGACCCACGTGTACCAGATACGACCGGCTGGCGTAAGGTCACCATGACATTCAACAGCCTGGAATATGACAAAATCAGGCTCTACGCCGGTCTGTGGGGTGGCAAAACGGGACGCCTGTGGCTGGATGACCTGCGCATCGAGGAAATCGGTCTGGCGAACGTTCTGCGTCGTCCCGGTACACCGATCACGGTGACCAGTGAGGATGGACAGACGATCTATCAGGAAGGTGTCGACTATGCGCGTATTGAGGATCCGGATCTGCGTCCCTGGCGACCGCCTGAACATGATGGCCCGGCCATTCAGATCCTGCCGGACGGTCGGATCCATGATAGCGAGCGGCTGCGGGTGAATTTTTATCATCCGATCACCATCAACCGGAGCCAGGTATCTGTCTGTATGTCGGAGCCGGAGCTTTACGATATCTGGCGTCGGGAGGCGAAGTTGCTCCACGAACAGCTTCAGCCGCAGAAGTATCTCTTGAGTATGGATGAGATCCGTGCAGGCGGTTCCTGTGCGGCATGTAGGGAACGTCATATGAGCATGGCGGAGATCCTCGGTGATTGCATCACGAAACAGGTGGCGATCCTGCGCGAGGTCAACCCGGATGCTGAGATCTACATCTGGTCCGACATGCTTGACCCCAATCATAACGCTCACGGAGACTACTATCTGGTGGAGGGCGACTACACGGGCTCCTGGAACTATGTCCCCAAAGATCTCATCATCGTGTGTTGGTATCATAAGAATCGGGAGCAGAGCCTAAAGTGGTTCTCAGACCTCGGTTTCCAGACCCTGGCCGGGGCATATTATGACGGAGATACGCTCGACAATCCACGCGACTGGCTGGCAAGTCTGGCGCGTACCCCCGGCGCGCGTGGCATCATGTAC
>JAJRTO010000194.1 GCA_024278235.1 Candidatus Poribacteria bacterium | reverse complement strand
ACGTGGCCTGGCACAGGTGGTTCGTTATGCCAGGCGTCTTGGTCGGGATGTGGGGTATCTGGTCCTCTTCGACCGGAAGTCGGAGGTTCCGTTCGAGGACCGGGGTGAGGTGGAGGAGATGGAACAGGATGGGGTGACCGTGGTGGTGGTGCGAGTATGAGCTGTGCTAAAGCGGGTGCTGACGGCAAACGTTGAACGAACCCGTGAACCCGCAAACACGCCAACTCGCAAACAGGAGCGCAGCGACTCTTGAGGCCACTCCTACCATAGAATTGTGATCTACTGAAGCTAGGAGATGTTGCTTAGGGATCCGCTCAAAGTGGTCCGAAAAAAGGAGATACCATGTTAGCCAAACGCATCATCCCATGCCTGGATGTCGATGCAGGTAGAGTAGTGAAATGCATCAATTTCCTCGATCCGAAGGATGCAGGAGATCCTGTCGAGACTGCGAAAGTCTATGATGAGCAGGGAGCCGATGAGCTTGTGTTCCTTGATATCACCGCATCCCATGAGGGACGAGACATCATGCTCGATGTGGTGCGCCGCACCGCCGAGCAAGTTTTCATGCCTCTCACGGTTGGAGGAGGTGTCCGGAGTGTCGAGGATATCCGGCAACTGTTAGCCTCAGGCGCCGACAAGACATCCATCAATACAGCGGCCATCCTGAATCCCGATGTCGTACGTGAATCTTCTGATCGGTTCGGCAGTCAATGTATTGTCGTTGCTATAGACGCCAAACGAAAGAGGGATTCTTCGGGCTGGGAAGTTTATACGCATGGCGGACGCCGCTCCACCGGGTTGGACGCGATAGAGTGGGCCGGGCATGTTGCAGAACTCGGTGCGGGAGAGATCTTGCTCACCAGCATGGATGGGGATGGCACGAAAGCAGGCTATGATATCGAACTCACGCGTCGCATCGCCGATGAGGTCGATATTCCTGTGATCGCTTCCGGAGGAGCGGGAACACTGGAACATATCTACCAGGCATTGACAGATGGCGATGCAGACGCTGCACTCGCGGCATCCATTTTCCACTACAAGGAATATACGGTTGAAGATGTGAAGAAATATCTGGAGCAGAAAGGCGTGTGCGTTCGTTTAACGTAGTGGCAATCCGATCCGACAGGTGAACATCCACATACCCAGGTATCTGCTATGACATCCCGTGAAAGAATCGAATGTGCCTTGAATCATCAGGAGCCGGATCGTACTCCCATCTTTGAGTATGTGTTGCTGTCCCCCGTAGCGGATAGATTGCTGGGGCGGAAGTATGCTGGGGATCCTGCGAACTGGCCTGATGTGCTCAAAGAGAAGGGGTGGAAAAACGCCGTTTGCCAGAACGCCGTCGATCGGCTAGACCTTGCCTGTCTTCTGGGCCATGATATGCTCTATGCCACGCCAAATCCCATGCCACCGAGGCCAATAGGGAACAGGCCAGCCAGAGCAACTCCGGCACAGGAGCCATCCGAAGATCCTGTGGAGCGGATGAGACGTCGGAATCGAAATGCCGCGCAATCCCCGACCGCCCCTCCCGACGATAGCCTTTTCATCTACACCTGTATCCAGGAGGAGATGAAGCACCGTTGCATCGATCTTCCCATCCTGGCCCCAGCTTATGCTCATGGTGTGTGGACCGATGTGGATCTGATGCAGACGATGCTGCTGGCACCGGAGGTCGCCCATGAACATTTTCACCTGGCGACCAAGCATGCACTGGCACGCATTGAAAAATACATCTCTCTGGGGATAGACCAGATCGGCATCGGCGGGGATTTTGCAGGCAACCGACCACTCATTTCGCCTCAGATGTATCGGGCGTTTATCGTCCCGGAAGTGCGTATTCTATCGCGCCGTATCCATGCAGCCGATCGCTGGGCTGTGAACGCAAGTGACGGCGACCTCTGGTCTGTCATCGATGATTTTCTCCTGAACTGCGAGGTCGATGGCTATCTTGAAATCGATAGGCACGCCGGGATGGATCTGCATCGACTGAAAGGATCTTATGGGGAACGCGTGACTCTCTACGGCAACCTGGACTGTGGAAACATCCTGAGCTTCGGCTCCACAGAGGAGGTCAAACGCCATACCATCGAGTGTCTGGAGGCAGGGATGGGAAATGGTGGACACATTCTCTGTGCCAGTAACGCGATCACAGCGAGTGTACCGCTCTCAAATTATCTCGCTGTGGTAGAGGCGTATCGTGATATGTTTGCGTTGCCCGCATTGCAGTTGAAAAACTGAAATCACATCCGACCGAGTCCAAAGACGAAAAACCCACAGCTTAGAATCCCCAGCCCAAGAGCCACCCATCCCAGGCGTCGCTTGTGCTTGACTGGATACCATATATAGATCCCACCGAGTACCATGATAATCAGCCCGATTGCGACGACGTCCAATAAGAGACTCCATATCTTGGTCATGATCCAGTCCCGCTGTTCTCCCGGATTGCCCATCTGCACGCCATCAAAGAGATGAAGCGCGTACAAAACACCCCACGCGTTGACCTGTACCTTCTCGATGGTCGCACGCTCGCTTCTGAAATCTGCCTTGATATTGTACCTTCTCCTCGGCGTGATCACTCTGAAATTGAAAAGTGCTTCCTCCGGCTTTGAGGTCATCTGTTGGATTTCTCCAGAGATACCGAGTTGCTGCATTAAGTTCCTCGCCTGCGCCAGTTCCTCGCCTTACACCGGAGGCTGGATCGGTCTCTCAGACACCGATTGTTCTCGGCTTGGCCAAAACTGCGTAAACTTCCATTGCGGGTGATTCAGAATGAGACCAGATATCGAAAATAGCCACACGAAGAACAGGAGATACAATCCCACGTAGATATGAAATTTTCGATTCCAATTGCTTATCCACTGGGTTACGTTTCGTAAAGTCACTATTCACCTCTGCATATTTTGGTTTCGGTGCGCAAGGCTATCTGAGACACATCCGCCTTATCTCGCGGATGCCCTGGCTCAGGCAACGATGGCAAATACGATCAGCAGAAACGAGACACCACCGGCTCCCAATAGGATGAGACCAACCTTTCGCTCGGCCTTGATGACCGCCCATAGATAGATACCACTCACCGAGAGAAAAAGGATGAGGTAGACGACCCCATCCACCAGCAGATCCCAGATCCGCGTGTAGATCCAGTTTCCGCTCATCTTTGCATTGTGTGGTCCGGGCGATTTGTGCAGATAAAACAGCGTGCTCCATATATCGGTGCGCTTCCGCTCGATGGTTGCAGTCCGATTGGACAGATCCACATCGATGGTGATCCGTCGTCCTGGCTTAGAGACGGGGATGATCAGCCGGTTCTGCTCAGGTTGGTGACGGATGAATCCGATTTCACCAGATACGTTCACCTGGCGCAGAATCTGCTTTGCAGGTTCTATGCCCTCTGTGCCGCCCTTCACATCGGCTGGGATCACTAACGAGGACACTTGTGCACTCTGAACCTCTGATTTATCCCAGGGCTTGAAGGTGTGATTGAACAAGATGGTGCTGACGGCGAACACCAAGATGAACGGACTGATGAACAATCCAAAGTAGAGATGAAGTTCGCGAGTCCAGGGATACAGGTTCTTCTTGAGAACACGGATCTGTTTCATATCGCTTGGTGGGAATCCTCACTGGATGACTGACTTCGGGGTGGGCTCAATGCGGATGACCTGTATTCGCTCACGATCGATCATCGTTGGCACGAGAGGGTTGATCTCGTTCTTCCAGTAGTCACTTTCGTAGACCGCTGCATACAACTGTTCTCGTTCTTCCTCGCTCTTGAAGCGTCGAATCCAAACGTACAGATCTTCTTCCTCCTGACCGGCGAAACTTCCGATGACAACCATACCTTGCGCTATCTGGAATGGGATGATCTTCTCATCCATCAGCCGGATCCATTTTTCACGCTGCCCCGGTTTCATACGATACATACGAAGTTCAAAGAACATGTTTGTCTCCTAAACGGTTTGGTTCATCCGACTTGCGTGTGATCATGGGTATTTGGTCACTAGAAATCAGGCTTCAGGCTTCAGACTTCAGACTTCAGTAGCTGATTTGCTTCCTGAGGACTGATTGAGTCCACCTGCGCGTTCGCTACTGAGCAAGTTCAAGGATCTGCTTGATACGTGTGATGATGATCTTCTCCTGTCCAGGTCCCAATGTCTGCGGGTTGACAAAGATGCCATTCGCTCCGGCCGCCGCTAATGCAATGCTTGGTTCTCCATCCCGCAACTGAGTCAGAACCTCATCACGTGTGATACCAAGAGATTGTTCATCCAGCAGAATTTCGGCACGCGGCATGGGTTGCCCCGCTTCGCTGGGAAAGTTACGGCGTGCAGAAGCGTTCGGGATGTCCGAGAATGCATCGATCACGTGTTGAACCTGACTCTCATAGGTCTCCATCAGTTTATCGTGATCCAGATCCAGGTACCATCTTACAGCGGCCATCAACCCCACCAGTTCCTCTTTTCCTACCTTCATCGGCCGGCCAATGAAGGCCCGAGGACATGCGTTGAAAGCGCAGGCTTCTATCAGTTCTTTCCGACCCAGGATGAGTCCGCTGCTCTGGGGACCGCATAACCCTTTCCCTCCACTGAACAGCGCAAGATCAGCGCCCATGTGCGTAAATCGCCATAGGTTCTCCACTGGTGGGAGTTGCGCGGCCGCATCGACAATCAGAGGCACACCGCGTCGTTTGGCGATCTCGATCCCCTGCTCCAGGGGGACCAATCCCTCCATCCGCGTGATATTGTAGAAATAGAAAATGGCTGCCGTTCTCTCGTTGATAGCTTGTTCCATATCCTCTGCAGAGGTACCCTCCGTGCTCCCAATCTCCACCAGTGTGCCCCCTGCTTGCCGAATGGCAAAATCGTAGCCGACACGCCCGAACCTATGGACGATGATCTCATTCTTCATCCCATCGGTATAGGGCAGCCGTGCTCTCTTTTCAGGGTCGAGACCGGTGATAGATGCGGCTGTACTCAAAGCGAGGCCAGCCGCCGCACCGCATGAGACATAGGCTGCCTCATTCCTGGTCCATTCCGCAATCTTTTCCCCCACTCTCCGTTGCAGATCATCGATATCGATAAAATGCTGGGCGGCTTCGGCCATCGCTGTCAGTACCTCCGGTGGCATGATAGAGCCGCCGAGTGAGGTCAATGTCGCGTATCCGTTGATAACTTTCCTGATGCCAAGTTCGTCATAGATGTCCATTTGCGGATCCACCTCAAGCGATTTAGGTTTGAAGGTTCGGGATTTCCCAATAGGGTGCTGGCGCCTGTTCCCATTCTGGCATGCTCAGACCTGTGGGATCGTATACGATCTTGCCGGCTCGCACCGTCATGGCACACTCCAGTTTTTCCTCGCCTGTCATCTTTGCACGGCCACAGTCTGTGAAACGGAAGGTTCCCTCCAGACATTTGAAGACGGCAACGTCTGCCTCTGAGCCAATGCTTAAAGTTCCCAGTTCCGGATGTCCGATGACTTGCGCCGGTACCAGGGTAGAACACGAGATGACCTCTGAAAGCGGCATCCCCATGCACAGATACTTCGACATACTGTCTATCATGCTGATCACCGGTCCATTGATATTGCCCATATGCAGATCTGTGCTGATCGAGTCCGGTGGGAACCCGTTTTTGAAAGCACGGACGCTATTGCGGAACCAGAAACTCGCGGCTCCGTGGCCGAGATCGAAGATGATCCCTCTATCTCGGGCCTGACGAAGATAGTCGTGGACTTTGCCATGCTCATCGACAATAGGAAACTGCCGTGCAAAGACATGGGTATGGATATCTCCGGGGCGCAGCTTCTTCAGAAGCAGATCAGGATAGGGCCGCTCAGGTGGACGTGGCCAGAAATCGACCATCACCGGTTTGCCGCAGAGGTCACCAGCTTTCACGGCACACTCCACGGACCCCCACGGCGGATGATCTCCATCCCAGGGTTGGCTCGTCCAATAATGCGCAGATTTGATGCCGACGATCAGATCGCTGTATTCCTCGACAACGGCAGCGGTCGTCTTCGGATTCATCTCACGAATGTTCTGCTCAGATGCCTTGTCGACCATCCCACCTGCGGCGATATTGATAAATGCCAAGATGCGTGTTATGGCTTTGTCAATGCACCTCTCCTTGAAATCGGGAAAATCCTTCCATCCGGCGGTCCCCGCATCCACGGTCGATGTAACACCTGATGCAAGCAAATGGGCGTCTGCATTCAGGCTCAGCACGTAATAGCCGGTCGTCGAGGGAAAGGTATAGACATGCGTATGAATGTCCAGGATTCCAGGAGTCACATGATATCCTGAGACATCCACCACCTTCGCAGCGGCATCCGCTGAAATCTCGGTGGAAACCTGGGCGACTTGCTTCCCCCTGATCCCCACATCCATCGTTGCATCGATCCCGTTCGCAGGATCGATGACGTGTCCACCCTTCAATAACAGATCATAGCACTTTCCCGGGTCAGTCTTTTCTGTTGTCATATCCGCTCCTTTTGTGATCTACGGAACCTACCCACTTAGCAGATCCTTTGCCGCTTCGACCACATACAAAACATCTTCTTCAGTCATACCGGGATAGAGAGGGATGCTGACAACCTTCTCAAAAGCGGCTTCTGCCTGAGGGAAATCTCCCGGAGCATAACCGTATTTCTTCTGATAGTAGGGATGCAGATGTAGAGGGATAAAATGAACTCCGCATTCCACGTTGCGTTCCCGCATCCCCTGCACAAATTTGTTGCGCGAGATTCCACTCGCGTCTAACTGGATGATGTACAGATGCCAGGCGTGCTCGCCTTCCGAGAAGCTTATGGGAGTCTGT
>JAJRTO010000193.1 GCA_024278235.1 Candidatus Poribacteria bacterium | reverse complement strand
CCGGATGGAACGAAGATCATTTTCTCATCACGTAAGGCGAAGCCTCGTGAGGATGAGATCAACAACGCTGCCATTTTCGAGATGGATATGACCGGTAAGAACCGGCGGTTACTGTTTAAGACCGATGCTGATATATTAAGTCCGGCCTTTTCCCCCGATGCGAAGACGATTGTCTTCGATGAATACACCCCTAACGGTTGGGAGATCGTGGCAGTGGACATAGTCGGGAAAACCCGGCGGCAATTGACAGACAATCAGGCATTCGATGGCCGGGCAAAATTTTCACCAGATGGAAAACAGATCGTATTCGTTTCCGATAGGGATGGAAATCACGAAATCTACCTGATGGAAGTGGATGGTGGTGCACAGACTCGCTTGACACACAACAGAGTGACCGACTGGATGCCCTCTTTTTCTCCTGATGGTACCAGGATCCTCTTTGTCTCTGACCGGAATGGCAACGAGGAAGTGTACATGATGAATGTCGATGGCAGCGAACAGACACGTCTGACGAATGATGACGATAGGGATACAACGCCCTGTTTTTCGCCCGATGGCACTAAAATCGCTTTTGCTTCCATCAGAGGTTCATCATACATGCAAATCTGGGAGATGGATCTGACCGGGACATTGACACAGAAGGAGTTGCTCGCTCGCATTCGAAGCGAGCTGTGAGGCAAAGGCGCGGGTATGAGTGGCAAGGTAGCCGTCCTTGACTGGCAACCCGATTAAGAGGGCAAAACAGGTCCGCCGCTGAGCCACCGCGTTTCGCCGGCGCAAGTGATGGCATGGTTGAATATCGCCGGTTTCACCGGGATTTGTCAGGCGTGGCATCATGAAGATACGTACCTTGTTGAAGCGCATTGTTAGCACGCATCCCGGGTCGTCCGGTACTGGTTTCCCGGCAGGTCTTATTCAGACGGTGTGCTCTTTCCGTCAATCATGGCAGGTATCAACACTTGAAAATGCTCGGGCAGGTATCCAAAGTAGATTGCCGTGATGAGATTCCCGTCACGTACACACGGCTGCTCCACGTATATACCGCCAGCGTTGGTCACGTCGACAGCCATATCACGGGGACATGTGAGACGTCGTCCTCTGATCACATCGGCTGAAACCAGAATCCACGGAGCATGGCAAATAGCCGCTACGATGACTTCGTCCGTCATCGCCTGACGCACGAGATTGATGGTCGGCAGGTGCGACCGCAGTCGCAACGGCGACCAGATACCACCGGGCAGGTACAGCACGTCAAATTCAAGGGCCGTGACCTGGTCAACTGAATGAGTGATCTCCGCAGGTAAACCATCTGTCCCGTGACGCCCTTCTCCATAGACTGTTTTCACCTCCGGTCCGGCCACCAGCACTTCAGCTCCCTCTTCCTTGAACCGATAGTAGGGGAACCAGAATTCATGCTCGTGGTATCCATCCGCAATAACGATAACAGCCCTATATCCCTTGAGTTTCATTGGCATATTGTCCTTTCTTCACATCGTTTGGTGTGGCGATATGATTTCTCAAACCATCCTCCTAAATGGGTAACGGTAAGTGCAGATCCATCGTGGTTGTGCTGCGGTATGGCAGATGGTTCACAGAACAAGTGACTCCAAGAGCTTCAGCCTCACCTGTCTGAAGTCATTGACGCCATCACGTTGCAGAGCCTCGATGAACTGCTGATACCGGGTGATGTCGCCACGAATTTCCGTTGTGGATTTGCCGGAGATGGCTGCAAGTCGGGATAGGAATGATGCATCATCGATCCTGGCAAACCTGTCATCATCGGGGTTCCAGCGAAAGAGGAGACGGTGTTCCGTCGCATCTCCAAACGCCTCATACATTGTCACCACCCGTCTGCGATAGGTGTTATCCATTCTGTCTAAGTGCATGAAGCAGATGAGATCCATTTTGGTGAGATCCGTTTCGGGAACCCCCAGTTCATCGGATGTGAGAATTCCGTAGAGTTGGTCGAGCGTGTCCGCATGGATGCATGAGGCGAGGGCTCGATTGGGCTGAATCAATTCAAAGGCTCGGCTCACGTGCTTTCCCCACAAATATCCATACCACGGGCCCGATCCGATCTCATGGATCAGCATAACCTCTGGTGTGGCAGGTCTCCCATCAAACCTGGCCAATAGAGCATCCGAACTGATAGTGACAATACGACTTCGTGCTGAAATCCCTGCCAACAAACAGGCCAGGAGGGTCGTCTTTCCGGCGTTTCCTGGCATCGCAGCAGTAAGCACAGATGCTCCGTGAGCCATCGCATAAAGCCCATACGCGGCCATTTCGGCTGTGAGTGTATTTGCAGATACGAGATCCACAATGCTGAGCGTTTGTCCCCTCTGGCTCAATCCTGCGATTTCATCCAGATTATGGCATGCATTCATCGATAGGTAAACTCCAAGATAGGTAATACCATTTGCAGTTTAAGATTGCACCCGCACAAGGCAGATCCCAAATCCCCCCGAACCCCCCTTTGCCAAAGAGGGGGGATCAGCCTCCCCCTTTCGTAAAGGGGGATTGAGGGGGATTTCTCAAAGCGGCAATTTTAAACTGCATTCCGTATAAGCTCCAAATACGAGACGAAGACAGTCGTTGGCAAGTCGGGTGATGGACTTACACAAATGCAACACGTCCCCCGTTCGATGGCCCGACCACATCGATCTGGCCTTTACCACGAACGGCCTGTCTTGCTCCATCTCTGGACATGTCCACATGCTGGAGGAACCATCCCTCAAGTTCTCCCCGCAATTGGACCACGACATCCTGATACTTCCCTTCGTCGATCCGGTTGCTTTTCTCATCCGGATCTTCTTCCAGACAGTAAAGCTCGTGAGGGCCATAGGGATACCGGCGGACATATTTCCAGACCCGATTCCGTATCATCCGAACAGGCCCGTATTCATCGTCATTTTCATCCTCTGCTGTATCCAGAACCAGAGTGGTTCCTCTCTCAACTTTCGACTCATCTCGCACGCAGATCGCAGTCGAATCGCATCAGGAACGGACGGGGAGCGTCACGCGCATTTTGACAGATACCCCAGGTGATTCCCTTGCCGAAGGCAACATCCGCATAGGCGTCAGTGCGATAGGGTCCCGGGGCGCTCGGCGGGTGTGCCCGTGCCTTTTGCCTGAAACAGATACCGTCAGCGCTGTATTGAACGGTGTTGCCTTCAGATCCAACCGGGGCGACAAGCGCGGCCACGCCTTCGCGGTGCGGCCAAACGCACACTTCATGCCCGCTATTCAGCACGGGATTCTCAGGATGCTTTTGGTACGGCCCTGTTGGACTATCGGCAATCGCAAGACCCATCTTCGTCTCCGCTGGACTCAACCCCTGCTGTCGACCCTTGTAATACATCCAATACCGACCTTTTCGCACGATCAGGCAGGCATCGTCCACCCGGCAGCTATCCCATGCCCCCGGAGGGCCCACACGCAGTATGGGGTTGCCATCGAATCTTCTCCAGGGGCCATCCGGCGAATCGGCAATCCCCACGCCAATAGCCGTCGGTGTGGGGGGATGCTCCTGACGGAAAGGTTTGGGAACAGCCGTGTAGAACAGATAGTAGCGCCCTTCGGCGATCAGAACGGTCGGGGTGAAGACGCCGTTCTCATCCCAGGTGGCGTGTTCACCTTTGCCAATAGCCACACCTTGCTCCGTCCACGACTTCCCATCCGGGGATGTCGCATACCACACTTCGGCATAGTAACCTGATGGCCCCTGGAGAGAACGTGAATACCAGACATAGTAAAGGTTTTGGACATGGATGACAGGGCTTGGATCCCTACGTGTGATATTCTCCTCATAGCCACCCAGGATGGGGGTATATGTGAACGTGGTGTGGAACTCGGTGCTGTGATTGGATTTGTGCATTTTCGGGATTCTAGGACCAGATGAGTTCGCCTCCGGGGAGATGCGCTGCGATAGCCTCTTCGTCCAGCTCGACTCCCAGGCCCGGCCCCTCGGGTACGGCGATGTAACCTTGTTGGATAGGTTCCTTGAGATCCAGCATGTTGCTCCACAGCGGGATGTTGTGCGAGTGATATTCCAACGCCAGGAAATTGGGGATCGTCGAGCAGATATGCGCGGCGCCAATGGCAGTAAGCGTACTGGCCATGTTGTGTGGCGCAATCGACATATAGTACATCTCTGCCAACTCGGCGATACGTCGGATCTCTATGGCCCCCCCACTGAGTGGGATGTCCGGCTCCAGCAGATCGCATGCCTGCTTTACGATCAGTTCACGATGCATTTTCGCTCCATAGAGGATCTCACCGGTGCAGATGGGTGTCTCCGTCTGCATGCAGATCTTCGCCATCGCATCGACATTTCCCCACTCCCAGCGTACAGGATCCTCCAGCCATAGCAAGTCGAGATGTTCCACGTCCTTACAGATGCGGAGCGCGTCGGCCATGTTGAACGACCCATGAAGATCTACCGCGAGATCCACGTAAGATCCAATCGCTTCCCGCACTTTCTCGATGACCGTGATGATATGTTCATGTTCGCGGCGGCTGATGGAACGATCATAGACATCCATCTTCCAGGGGTTGGCGACATCGACATCAAACTTGATAGCGGTGAATCCTTCGCCGACCACACGTTTCGCCATCTCGACATAGGATTCCGGCTCATACACGGGATCAAGGACCCCTGTCTCGCGTACTTCCCTCCATCGACGCGCATAGCCCCCGCCTGTCCAGAAATCCCCCGCATGGCAGTCGCAGTACATGCGAATCTTGTCGCGGAGCTTACCTCCCAGCAATTGGTGCATGGGAAGGCCAAGTTTCTTGCCCTGGATGTCCCAGAGCGCCAGTTCGACGCCTGCACCCAGTCCCTGCATCTGCCAGAGCATATCATGGTGCAGTTTGTTGATGTTCATGGGGTCTCTGCCGATAAGCGTGTTCCTCAGCCCTTCAAACTTTCCTCGCCCCAAACCGAAGACCCACTCGCCAAGTCCGACGATCCCCTCGTCCGTGAAGATCTTCAAAAGCACCCAATTGCGGTTCTGTGGGCCAAGTGGCTGTGTCCTCTTGACATCCGTTATTTTCATCATCATCCCTCCCCGGCGAGTTCAAAGTGTTTTCCTTTCCTCGCCGGCATTCTTCCTGCCCTGAACCTAACCAACCCCCACGAATCGCTTGTACTGGTCGAGGAGATCCTCTGGTGGATCAAAGGGCATCTCCACAGGTCGTGCCTTGATGGTACTCTGATAACCTGCCAAAATCACCAGCCACTCGTCCAGCGAGGTGGTGAGATTACAGGGATGGAGCTTGCTGTCGTCTTCCAGCCAATCGAACAGGGCATTCGTGTGGTTTGCCTGACCGAGCCGATCTTCTTCCGCATAATTTTTCTGCCCCCGCTCAACCGTTCCATCGGGGAGTGATCGCTCCCACGCGTTCATCCGCCAGTGGATAAATCCGTGAGTGCCATAAACGGCAATGCGTTTGTGTGCCCAGCTTGGCCCCTCCTCAAATTCCGGCGCGCCCTCACCTGCCATGAGCATCGCGCGGGTTCCGTTCTCAAATGTGATCAACGATTCCGCAGCTTTGGGGCTCGGATGAGTACCGTTGATGTCGTCGTATCCCGACGAGGCACCAAACACAACCGTGGGTTTCGCATAACCGTTGAACGCAAACATCAGGTCGAGCACGTGACAGCCTTGACCCGCCATCGGCAGGCGTGCTGATGCATCGATACAGCGCACCTCGCCTATTTTGCCATCCTCGACATCTTTCAGGAAATCGATGATCTTCGGATGATGCCGCAGTTGGTGGTTGACCACGAACCTGGTCTTCGACTCGGCATCGAGCCGTCGGAGCGATTTGTAATCGTCCGCTCCGATGCAGATCGGTTTCTCAACGAGGACCCCCGGCACACCCGCATCGGAGAGCCGGGTCATGAGCGGCACACGGAGCGTTGGGACGGTGACGCAGTGAACCACGTCAGGCTTCTCCTCCCGCAGCATCTCATCCAGATCTCGGTAACGTTTGGCGATACCAAATTCATCGCCGAACGCATTCAGCCGTCCTTCATCCAAGTCACACACAGCCACGATATGGCCACGTGTGATATGCTTATACGCCGCGGCATGGCCTTTTGCTCGCGGACCGCATCCTAGAAATGCACAGCGATAATTCATGAACGATTCCTTTCAAAAGGGGAGTATCTTAAGCGATGGCCAACCTTAGATGGCCAAACGTCACAGTGCCCGGAGAAGAACCTTCAAAGATCAGCGGTTGGTAGCCTGTCTCATGAGCATATTGTTCCGCAATGGCAGCCACCGTTTCACCTGCATTGCAACGACCGAGTATGGCAACCGTTCCGCCGCTCCCTCCTCCGGTGATCTTGGCGCCATAGAGTCCCTGGTCAGGCCCGGCTTCCCGTACGAGTTTCACGAGCCGATCCGTGCCGTCTGAGCCGAGTCCACACGCAGAGTAGCTGGCATGGCTCTGGAACATCAGTTCCCCCAATAATTCAAAACGCCGCGTGCTCAGCGGGCCATTCAGCAGCTCAGCGTAGCTCCTGACGCGGAAATGCTCATAGACAGGATGGGCGGAGGGAACGCGCACAGCATATTCTCGTTCCGGATTTACTTCGGTTACCGGATCTGTCGTTCCCGCATAATGCGCCAAAAATTGCTCGCCCGTCATTTGCTCTGGCAGGTGGGCCGCATAAAACTGCTCAAACTCCGAAGGGGGCACATTTGCCAGATAACCGTTCCAGATCGGATCGGGGATCTCCACTGTCGTGTGCTGTGCCTTTTGACGCACGACCAGACCTGCGATTTCTGCGATGATCCGATAACCCATGAAAGCTCCGACGCGGACAGAGCCATAGTCAGCCCCGGAGACAGAGTGACGGATTCCGGAATCCAGACCCCAGATCGCCATGTCATCCGGGAGCCGCACGGTTCCCTGCAATTCAGCAGGCTGACAGAGCAATGCCATCAACCGCTTGGTCTCGCCATACACGGCTGTCATCTGATCCATGACACCGCAGGGAGCACCAACGACCAGATTTTCAACTTTCTGACAGAGAATCGCCATCTCGCGCGGTTCAAGTTCGATATCGAAAGCCGCCAGGACAGCCTGCATGGTGGCGACCTCAAGAGCAGCGGACGAACTGACGCCCTTGCCTTCCGGCACGGCGGAGTCGATCAGAAGACGTGCCCCTTCCGTGAAGCATATACCACACTCGTGCATCAACACCAGGAACACGCCTGCCGCATAAGCCGCCCAGTGTTCCTCCGGCTTCCGCTGAAAATAGTCACGAGCCCGCGCGTAATCCATCGGTCTCCCGGCGTCGCCGAAATCATCCAGCGACATCTCAAAATCGGCCTTACGATTGTTTGCCTCCGCGCCGAGACTCACGATGCGCAGCATGCGCGCCGGGGTCTTCTGCAGGGCGACCAGCGTCGCTTCACGGAGCGGCAGTTGCAGCACCAATGACCCCGAGTAGTCCGCGATCCCCCCCATGACATCCAGACGCCCTGGAGCACGGGCAACGATGAGTTCCACCTCCTGGTCAAACAATCCTCTCGCCTCGACCGCTGGATTTTGATCTAACGTGTTCAGTGTCTCAATGAATTCCACAACGTCGGGTAGGCCGTGAGTCGTGCCGTGAACGATCTGATAGCTCATACGTCCCTCTTTTGTCCATCCCATGGGATATGCTAAAGTTGCTTTGTGAGAAACACATACTGCCGGCATACTTTCCAGCCGCTCAGCTCATAGAACGGCGTGTTGGTCCAATGCGCCCAGATACGTGGCAGTCCATGTCGCTGCACGCGCAGCATCGTTTCCACAAGTATCCATGTGCCGATGCCGTGGCTTCGGTGCTCTGGCAGTACTGCTGTGGGACCGAAGCTGCCATATTCCTCCAGCAATGAATAATTTGCCCAACCGACGATCTTCTCATCCCTGAACGCGATGATCATCGTCTTGTATGCTTCCTCCCAACCCGGTGCAAACCAATGAGGGATCTGAGCCTGCTCCGCAAATCGCCGCAAGGCGTCGAGCATATCCGGAGCATAGTCCACAACATGGGCGCCATAAGCCTTTGCGCGTCGTATCGCATCTTGTTGATAGGCATTGGGTGTCCAGTTTGTCAGATCGACATCCATATCATCGATCATGGAGGCACGCTCAAAACCTTTCGAATCCAGGAAACGAAGGATCCGTTCGTAACGGGCATCAAGCCCCGGGAAAAAATATCTGCCGGTATACTTTACCACATGGATGGACCGTTTGCCCTTTTCTCTCAAGTAGGATTCAGTCTGAGCCAATAGTGGGGTCAGCACCTCTGCAATTGGATATTCCGGGAGAGCATAGAGTCCTCGCAGATAGGCATGCTCTTTCCCTTCCATGCTCCCTCTGCCATCCTTCCCTTCGACGCTGTCGCGTGTGATGACATCCATGAAACCAACGATCCGTCCATCATCCACAGCGACGAGTGTGCCTTCCGGCTCATGGTTTGGATCTTCGAGGATGACATCCCTGAACCGGACATCATCAATCGTATCGTACGGCAATGTTCTATTCCAACCCTGAACCACCTCAGAAACATCCGGCGGGGAGAGAGTTCGAGTGACCGGACTCATGGGCTCATGACCTCCTTCACAGCTTGGCGCGTTGTGGGCAAAATATCAGCGATACCATAGTGGGAGTTTATCATACATCGGTTCAGTGAACAACATCCAATTGTATGCTTCCGGTTCATCGGGCCATAGACAATGCCCTTCATGTAGCTAACGTTGATATAAAGGCGGGAAGGGGGGAAGATGGGAAGGGGGAAGATGGGAAGGGGAGCGTTTTCCCACTTTCCCACTTTCTCACTTTCTAGCCTTCTCCCCTTCTGCGATTTCGGTATCTGTTTACAAAAGTGTTACCTACGGAACCAATGCCCCCTTGATCCACTACCTCGCATATGCTACACTGATGACAGTCCGAATCCTTCCGGCGTTACCCCATTGGTTGAGATCCAATCCATCATGATGGTTCCGCAGTGGATCTGCAAGGGTTCCGTCGGACTTCGGTTCCGTATCAGAACCCCCTTCTTTGACGTGACGACGGGTTCATGATGCGATCAATGGGTGAAATGTTAAAAGGAGTTACACATATGCAATTGAGGACGTACGGCAGGACAGGGCACAAGGTGTCTGCTTTGGGTTTTGGTGCGATGCGGCTCCCGATGGACGGGGACCATGTCAACATGGATCTCTCTGTTGAGATCATCAGACGTGCTCTGGATCTGGGTGTCAATTATGTGGATAGTGCCGTCGGATACTGTGCGAATGAAAGTCAGATCGCCGTCGGTAAAGCCATTAAGGGGCGGAGGGACGATGTCTTCGTCTCCACCAAGAACCCCTACCGAGGTGTATCCGGCGATGAGTGGCAGCAAAACCTGGATGATTCGCTGGAGCGGATAGATGTGGATTATATCGACTTCTACCACCTTCACGGGTTAAGATGGGAAACGTATCAGAATCAGTTAGGCCCCGGGAAACCCATCGAGCGTTTCAGGAGGGCAAAAGAAGAAGGGCTTATCCGTCACATGTGCTTCTCAAGCCATGATGCACCGGAAAACATCATGAAACTGGTCGATACCGGGGAATTTGATGGGATGCTCGTCCAGTATAATCTACTCGACAGGAGAAACGAAGAAGCGATCGCTTATGCTCATGAGCATGGCATGGGTGTGGCTATTATGGGGCCTGTGGGAGGGGGCAGGCTGGTTTCCCCTTCAGAGCGGATACAACAGATGGTACGAGGCGGAGCCAAGAGCACTCCGGAGGTCGCCCTCCGATTTGTTCTGTCCAATCCACACGTAACCCTCACGCTCTCCGGTATGAACACCATCGAGATGGTCGAGGAGAATACAGCGACGGCAAGCCGGACAGAACCGTTGTCCCCCGGAGAGAGGCAACATGTGCTGGATATGCTGGAGGAGATCCAGCGGTTATCCGAGCTTTATTGCACAGGTTGCGGCTACTGTATTCCGTGCCCAAACGATGTGGATATCCCTGAAAACTTCCGCGTCATGAACTATTACAAAGTATTTGGTCTGGAAGATTATGCCCGTCAGCAGTATGCGCGCCTGGGACAGAAAAAGAAATCAGATGGGAGCGTAGTAGAGGCGTGGGCGGCTTCCTGCCTTGAATGCGGAGAGTGCGAGCCGAAGTGCCCACAGAAGATCCCCATTATCGAACAACTCAAAGAAACGCAGGCTGCACTTGGGATGGAGTAGAGGCAACGTTGCCAACCCGCGCCCTATCCGTTCACATCCCATGCGAATAGATGGGCTCGGACATCCCCCCACGTTCCCTCTGGGATAAACCGTACGGCGCGGGTCTGGATATCTGTCTCGATCTTTACCAATCGTTGATAGTTATTTTCTTCCCGCGCCGCAACGGTCCATGTGCCATCTTCATTGAGCGACTCCACACGAAACGCACGGATCATCGTCTCCGGTACTGTCACAGGTTTGATGCTCAGAGGATAATGACAAGGCGTATTCTTCTCAGTGCGGTTCAGATCACTGTCAAAGATGAGGCGGAGTTTGCGCACACGCTCCGGTTCATCGAATGTGTATTGAACCCATGAACCGATGTCGCCTGTCCATCCGTTGTCTGTGCCGTGAATAGGCCGGTCGATGCCGTTGCGCAACGGTTCCGGGTCGCCTTCCGATGCCGTGAGTTTGGCACCCACTGTGAGTGCCGGAACCTGGCGGACGTTCCACGGGAGATAACAATCATCTTCCATGAGTGCCTGCTTGAGTTCCCGGATCTCTTCCCGGTAAATATCCCGTGGAGTCAGGCCGTTCTGGATGCCCATGGCAGCCGCCGTCCCAACCGCCTGGCCGAGGATCGCACAGGTTGCCATGACACGCGTGGAACTCATTGCCGCATGGGTGACGCTGATATTCCGTCCCGCGCAAAATAAGTTCCCGATATTGCGCGAATAGAGGCAACGATAGGGAATGCCAAAAGGTGATGGTGCGGGATGAAAAATAGTGGGAGCACCTGTCCAGCGCATCCCCCCGGGATGGTGATCATCCATGGGCCAGCCACCGTAAGCGACCAGATCATCGAATCGACCTTCGGCACGCACGT
>JAJRTO010000192.1 GCA_024278235.1 Candidatus Poribacteria bacterium | reverse complement strand
TTTCACCATTGGTGGGGGCTATGGGACAGAAGGCGGCGTGTTCGGTGTGGCGGAGATCGGTGAAACGAATCTATTTGGGCGAGCCTACCGAGTACATCTGAAAGGTGAAATCGGCACACGGAACCGTCGAACCGCCCAACTGCAATTCTCTGCTCCCTGGATGTTGGGAACACCGACGCATTTCTCGTTCAATCTCTATAATCTCAAGCGTGAGCGAAGATTGTACAGCACTTCGTCAAGCCTACTCAATCTTGACCCCGATTATCTGGATGAGAGATTCGGCGCTTCGGTTCAGGTAGGAAGACCGATCACTCGGGATATTGACCTGTCACTCCGACTGAAAGACGAGAGTGCCAAGACAGTGTTTCCGCAGCTTGAGGGTATGGAAGAAGAACCTCGGCGTCGGGAAACGCGAAGCATCACGTTCACGGCGGTTCATGAAGCGCGTGAGTACCGTACCAGCTACTTTGATCCTGTCGGCGGAGCTTATAACAGCCTCTCTCTTGAACATTCCGGCGGATTTCTCGGTGGCGATAATACCTTTGAAAAAGTTACCTATGACACCAGTTGGTTTTTTGACAGCTTCTGGAAGTTCATTTTCGTCGCACATTTGAGAGCCGGATACTTACAGAGTCAGGATGATCCGAAAGTTCTCTACTGGGAACGCTACGTGCTGGGTGGTATCGATACAATACGTGGATACGAAGATTTCTCGCTGCTGCCTGAGCCTAAACAGTTCGACACTGGAACTAACCCCGACCCATTCGACCCATTTGTCGGAGGAAACAAGATGTACTACGTGAATATCGAGTACCGTTTCCCGATCACTGACATGATACGGGGGATCGTCTTCTTCGATATGGGGCAGGTGTGGAACGAGCACACCTCAAATATCTTCGATGAATTCCATCCCAAGAAATCCGTTGGAGTGGGTGTCCGGTTTGATCTGTTTGGTATGCTCGCCAGATTGGAGTACGGCTACGGCCTGGACCGTGAAATCGATGGAGAACCAGCCCCGCGCGGCCGCTTCCATTTCACGATCGGTCCTGCATTCTAAAGTGAATTATCAACTGATTGCTGAAAGCTACAAGCTGAGAAACTGAGGCTAATCGATTATGATGAGACGTTTTTGTGTATCAGGACTTATTTCAATCTCCTTACTTCTCTGTCTGACGGTCACGGGTTGGGCGCAATCAACTCTTAAGATCGGTGTGATCGATACTCAACGTGTACTTGAAGAATATGAACGTGCTAAAATAGCGATGGCCAAACTTGACAAAGAACGAGATCGCCTGCGTACGAAAGGTCAGGATTTAGTCGATGAACTACGCGGTATGCAGGAGAAACTCGGTAAACAGCGGAAGTTTCTGGATGAAGAACAAGTCACACAAACTGAGAATGATATCCGTATCAAGCAGACGGAAATCGAATCCTTCACAACGACCGCACAGGAAACGTTGGATGACATGCAATTGTCGCTCTTTGACCCCGTCATCCAGGAAGTTGAAGCCTATATTCTGGATCTTGGCAAGACAGAGAACTTCTCGATGCTTTTGCGCAAGCAACTGATCATCCTCTATGTGAAGCCAGAATTTGACCTCACAGATCGCGTGATTAAGGAACTGAACGAGAGACACGCCGCGCGGAAGAGCGAAGGTGCTAAACAGAAAGCTGCCGACACATCAAAAGCTGCCGACACATCGAAAGCTGCCGACACATCGAAAGATTCTCCAAAAGAGACCAAAAAAGAAGCACCCAAATCCCAATCGGATCAATAGCCGGCCTGAGGAGGACATGGGACTGCGATCATCATCCCTTATATGAAAGATCATGACAAAGACTTTACAGGAAGTAAGTGAATTCATTGGTGGAGAACTCCTCGGTGACGGCAATATTGAAATTCATGGAGTCGCAGGTATCAAGGAAGCCGTTCCCGGCGAGATCACGTTTGTAGCCAATATGAAGTACCGGGCCGAGATGTCCAAAACGCGCGCCTCTGCCATCATCGTGGGTGAAGATATCGAAAGTGCAGAGAGAGCGATCATCCGTGTGAAGAACCCCTACTTTGCCTTCGTGCGCGTGCTGGAGATGTTTTCCTGGCGCAAGCGGTTCCAACCGCATTACGGAGTGCATGGAACGGCTGTTATTGGGGAAAATGTCCAACTGGGAGACCGTGTATCTATCCAGGCTCATGTTGTCGTTGGTGACAATGTTGAAATCGGAGATGGGACTATCATCGGTCCCCTCTGTTACATCGGTAACGACACACGAGTGGGCACAGACACACTTATCTATCCCAGCGTGACAATTCGCGAAGAGATCAGCATCGGCAATGGGGTGATCATCCATAGCGGTGCAGTGATCGGCAGCGATGGATTCGGTTTCGCCAAAGTCAGCGACCGACACCATAAAATCCCGCAAATTGGTACGGTCATCATCGAGGATGATGTCGAGATCGGCGCAAACACGACGATCGATCGGGCTACGATGACCAATGGTGCCACAGTCATCAAGCGAGGCACAAAAATCGACAACCTGGTGCAGGTTGCTCATAACGTTGTTATCGGTGAAGACTGTCTGCTCGCCGGGCAGGTCGGAATTGCCGGGAGTGTGGAGATCCGGGATCACGTCACACTTGCAGGTCAATCGGGGGTCGCCGGGCATCTGACGATTGGCGAAAACACCCTTGTTGCTGCGAAAGCCGGCGTGACCAAGGATCTGCCAGGCAATCAGTTTGTCTCCGGCTTCCCGGCGGTCGAACACACCCGAGATCTTCGAATGTTAGCCTCCCTCCGCCGTTTACCCGAGGCACTTTCTCAGATACAGATGTTAGAGCAACGTATCAAGGAGCTGGAAAACCAACTGGCAAAGCATGAATAGCCTGTTCTTTGAGCGGGTTACTGTATTGGCGTATCACAAGATTGGTTGGCCTTCTGAACTCGGGATCACCACCGTACTTCCGAAAGCCTTTGAGCGTCAGATGAAGTTTCTCGTCGAGGAAGGCTACCAGAGTCTCCATCCAGACCAGTTGATAGAAGGGCTAAGCTGCCCTGAGAATTTGCCCCCTCGTTCCGTACTGATCACCTTTGACGATGGTTACTCAAGCGTCTACGAGATTGCCTATCCGATTCTCAGACAGTTTGGGTTCACGGCAACCATATTCATGATCGCTGGTTATGTCGGAAAGAAAAACTCGTGGGAGATCCTGCTTACCTGGAAACGAAGTTCTCACCTCAACTGGGATCAGCTCAACGAACTCGCCCGGGCGGGCTTTTGTATCGGCGCTCATGGCTATCGGCATCGCTTTCTTACCCACACCCAAAAAATCAACTCAGAACTTGGATTGTCCCGCGCTCTCCTGGAGAAAGGCATTCAGCGAAGCGTTGAGTATTTTGCCTATCCCTATGGCGACTGGAATCTGCCGATAGCAGCCCAGACAATGACTTTTGGTTATCGAGGAGCATTCGCCTATGACCCTCAAACCAATGTTGTTCATCCTCACGCACTTCCTCGTATTGGGATCTATCTCCCGGATACCTTGAGAAGTTTCCAGGCAAAACTAGGGTTACGTGGTCCACGTGCCTTTCGATGGGAATGCCTGAAACACCGATGTATCCATCGCTTTACGTATGCCAATCTCCTGCGGCCGGGCTACCGGCGATCTGAGGCGGCGACACCATAGCCGACCCTGAACCGCTTACTGCCTGCTACTTATGAACACCATTCGCCAAGAAAGTCAATCAGCCTCATGGTATCGCTTGCTCGATCACGTGATGCTTCTTCGTCCCACGGTGCTTATGCCCGTGTGGACAATGACTCTCCTGGGGGCATATCAAGGGACGAATCCTCTCCGCTCGCTTATCTGGCTTCATTTGCCAGGGCGACTCCCATGGACGTTAGCGCTCTACTCATTAATCATGGGAGCTGTTTACATCGTCAATCAACTGGCTGATGCAGAGACAGATGCCATCAACAACAAACTGTACCTCCTGGCACAAGGATATGTGACCCGTACCGCAGCATCTATCGAGGCGGTTGTATTGACCATCGCTGGATATGGGATGGCCTGGGGCCTATCGCCGGACGTTCGTCTCTACTGGTGGCTGCTGCTCGTCTCTGGAGCGATAGGGATCGCCTATTCTGTAAATCCTATTCGTCTCAAAGGGAAACCTTTCCTTGACCTCCTGGCAAATGCCATCGGATACGGGGGAATCGCTTACATGCTCGGTTGGGTAAGTGTGGCTCAGCCTACTAGCAAAATGCTGCGTATGGCGCTCCCCTATGTGTTGAGCGTGGGCGCTGCTTTTGTTCACTCCACGTTGCTCGACCGGGAGGGCGACAAACAGGTGGGAGATAACACGACAGGTGTCGTCTTGGGAATACGGGCTTCGTGTGTCTTGAGTTTCCTTCTGATCACAGGCGCCATCGCCACAAGCATCTGGAGTGGCAACCGTATTAGCCTCGTTGCAGCCACACTTTCCCTGCCGCTATTTGGATATACAGTCTTCCGACATTCGCTACAAGCAATCGCTCTGGTGATGCGTATCAGCGTCGCCCTATTAACCTTGATCGCAGCACTCTTGATACCGTATTATCTTCTGGTGCTGGTCTTGATCATCTTCGGTGTACGTTGGTATTATCGTAAGAGATTTGGAATTCGTTACCCGTTCTAAAATCAGCTTCTCTGTATGAGTCAGTAATGGGCCTCGAGTATGTTCTGGTTGATAGCCTTTTTTGCTCTGTACTATACGTTGATTGGTGTTGTGATGCTGATCAGCATCCTCCGACTCCGCCGTGCTTATCCTGTCGAGAACGAGAAACTACCGTTCGTTTCTGTCATGGTCGCAGCCCGGAACGAAGAGGAACACGTCCATGCCTGTTTGGAATCGCTACTTCATCAGAGCTATCCACAGCATCTCTACGAGGTGATCATCATCAATGATCGCTCCACAGATCGTACTGCTGAGATCATCACATCTTTCAGCAAGTGTTATCCAAATCTCATCGACATTCATATCGATCAGGAATCGCTCCCCGGCTTGACAGGCAAGCAACGCGCGCTTACTGCGGCCTATGATAGGTGCCGTGGTGAAATCATCTTGAATACAGATGCTGATTGTGTCGTCCCGCAAAGCTGGATCCGCCAAATCGTCTCTCAGTTTCATCCAGATACCGGACTCGTGATCGGTATTTCTGTCTGTCATGCTCCCAATGATCAGGTATCGTTTTTCACCAAACTTCAGTCGTTGGATCTCCTGCACCTCCTTGCTTACGCTGCTGGTGCCGCCGGCTGGCATCGAACGACCAGTTGTATCGGTAACAATATGGCCTATCGCCGCCAGGCTGTGGACGAGATTGGCGGACTGATCGCCCTACCAGATAGTGTTACGGAGGATGCCGTGCTGGCACAGGCAATTGAACACCAGACGGATTGGAACGTTGACGCCGCTTTACATCCGGATGCGGTCATCGTCACACAGTCCGCCCGGAACCTGCGCGAATTCTATCGCCAACGGAAACGGTGGCTTGTGGGTGGGCTGAGAACGCGCAGAGTAGAAATACTCCTGCTGCAAGGACTCTTTGTGTTTCATCTGCTGCTGGCTGCCTTACCATTGTTGGGACTGCTGTGGTCGCAGACATGGTGGCTGTCAGGCGCGCTGGCTCTTCTCGTCAAACTTGCAGTGGATTCAGCGGTGTGTTACACTATGTGTCGTTGTCTGGAGCGAATGGATCTGTTCAAGTGGATGTTACCCTATGAACTGTTTTTACTCATCTACAGCGTGATCATCGGTCTGGGAGCACTCTTAACACGTCAAATCATATGGAAGGGGCAGCGGTTCACGGCTCGCCGCTGACAACTCTGAGACTCACTTACCATGGACCTACTATGGATTCTACTGTGTGGATTACTGTTACTGCTCATAGCCTCTCGCAGGGCAGTGGCATATCCTGAAATTCATTATCGCTTGGCTCCCGGTCTGAGCATACTCTATCGAAAACAACCTGAAATCCTGTTTGATACTCCCTGGCGCATAAATGCTGAGACGCCACTCCCCGTTGTGTGCCTGATCAAAGATGCTCACCTGTTTCCCATTACGGTACTGGGGATCGATGTCTGGCTGAATGTGCCTGAAGGACCCCACCGGCAGGTTGCGATCCATTGGACGGAGAAATTGCCGCAGGAAATCGATCAGCCGTTTTGGTGGTGTTGTGGACTCATTGATCCGGAGGAGATACCTCATGGCTCTGTTTCTCTTACCTGTCGTATGCACTACCGTCGCGGTAGGAAGGAATATCAGATCATAACGGATAATCTGCCGGGACTCTCTCATGATCCGCTGAGAGTATTCATTGCTGACGATCCCTGGCCGACCTTTGATGGCTGGCACTATGGTGAAATCCACTGTCACTCTGATAAGACGATGGATCAGGTGGAATTTGGTGCACCCGTCGCTGTTCTCGCTAAGATGGCGGATGCTTTGGGTTTGGATTGGGTGGCATTGACGGATCATTCCTACGATCTGGATGTTCCGCCCTTTGACCACTTCGGCCTTGATCCGGAACACCAGCGCTGGAGGCTTCTGGGGCAAGAGATCAAACAGTCTGATAGTCGCTGCATCTTCATTCGTGGCCAAGAGGTATCGTGTGGAAACAAGCAGAACCAGAATGTACATCTCCTTGTCTATGAACATCCGGAGCCTATTCCCGGAAGTGGGGACGGCGGCAAACGCGGAATCAACCTGGACAACGCTCCTGAGTTAACTCTTCGTCAGGTGCTCGAACAAGTTTACCCGGCCGTCACATTCGCAGCACATCCGGACAGCGGCGGGGCATGGTTGGAGCGACAATTACTCAACCGTGGGACATGGGATGATTCGGAACGTCTCCTTCCAGATGGGTTGCAGATCTGGAACTGCTATGCAGATTCCAATTTCCACAAAGGGCTTGCCAAGTGGCAACAATCGCTCCTGCAGGGACACAAGGGATCGATCCTCGCCGGAAGTGATGCCCATGGTGACTTCAACCGTACCAGAGGTGTGGCGACCCCGTTTGTTCGCCTTACGGAGTCGAGCACCTGTTTTGGTCGTCCCCGTACATGTGTCTTTGTGGAAGGACAACCCGAACGCGACGGCATACTCAAATCCCTCAAGCAAGGGTGTTGCGTGCTGACAGATGGACCACTTGCTGTGATGACTGCCGTTACCGATGAGTCGACCGTTCATATCGGTGAAACATTGAAGTCCCGTCACTGTCAGCTTCACGTGCGTGCCCGCTCTACGACAGAATTTGGACCGCTGGAGGAGATGAAGCTGTATCACGGGATCTGTGGACAGCACGAGACGGAGCACTCATTTGAAGTCCATGATGCCTATGAATTTGAAGTTCGCTATCCCATCGATATCCAGGCATCCGGCTATCTTCGGCTGGAGGTGTCTTCGAGAAAGGCTGGCAAGATCCATCGCTGTCTCACCAATCCAATATGGCTGGAAAATGAATGACACCATGCACAAACTGCTCGCCTACATCGAACTTTCGCGCCCTGTCAATGGGATCATCGCCTTTATATCCGTCTTTCTCGGGGCAATTTTGGCATCAGGAGACATTCAGCCGGTGTTCAACGTGCTGACCATCGCTGTAGCGGCCCTATTGTTGCTTTCAGCGGGAAATGCGATCAATGACCTATGTGATGTGGAGATCGATCAGGTGAACAAACCGAATCGTCCTATTGTATCGGGGAGGGTTAGCCGAGTAGGAGCACTGAATTTCGCGTTCTTCTCGATGACCCTGGCCGTTTGTCTGGGCATCCTCGTAAATTGGTCCGCAACGCTGCTCGCGCTTTCTGTCGCGTTGCTGCTCGTTTCTTACGCGATTTGGCTGAAACGGACACCCTTTCTGGGTAATCTCGTGGTAGCTGGGCTGACAGCTCTGATCTTCCTGGCAGGAGGGATCGCAATCAACGCCATCCACAGAGCGTGGGTCCCTGCGATCTTCGCATTCCTATTCACGGTGGCACGCGAGATAGTGAAGGATGTCGAAGATATGGATGGAGATCGAAAGGTCGGCGCGCGCACTCTGCCACTTGTTTGGGGATCTCGGAAAGCGGTACGGGTAGCGCAATATTGTATGGGGTTGGTGATCGTGATCAGTCCGTTTCCCTACCTGCTCAAATGGTATGGAATTTCCTATTTCATTGTGGTATTCTTTGGAGTAGATCTTGTGCTTGCCTATCTGATGTGGCGACTATCGCAGGATAAAAGCCCCGAGAATGCGGCGACTGTCCAGAAATGGATGAAAGTTGACATTTTTGTGGGGCTTTTGGCTATGTATCTGGGAAAGACAGTACTATGATCCTTTTTTATGAGGAACTCTGTAACTATTGCGGTTCCTGTGTGGCTGTATGTCCGGAAAATGTGATCAACCTGGTGGACATACACCTGAGCATTGATCGTGAGAATTGCACTGACTGTGCCAAATGTATCAAAGGATGTCCCATTGGGGCCCTTGCGCTGGAGCGCAAGGGGAAGATATACTATCCGGAATACGAAGGGCGGGGGCTGTTTTAGCTGATGCATACGAAATATGATGTCGTTGTTGTCGGGGCTGGGCCTGCCGGTTCTATTGCGGCCAGGACGGCGGCAGAACGAGGGCTGAAGACATTACTACTGGAAAAACGCCAGGAAATTGGTTCGCCCGTACGTTGTGCGGAGGCGATCAGCCATGAAACCCTGATCCGATATATCGAGCCAGAAGCCGCATGGATTTCAGCAACGGTGCATGGTGGCCGTATTTTCTCGCCGAATGGAACACCTGTCGTGATCCAGCAACCCAACGTAGGCTATGTTCTGGAGCGAAAACTGTTCGACAGACGTCTCGCCGAAACCGCGGTCAATGCCGGCGCCGAGGTACTGGTAAAGGCACGTGTTACAGGGGTCATAAACACTGATGATCAGATCTGCGGCGTGACAGTGCGCTATCATCGCCGTGATCATGCGATCCAGGCGGATATTGTCATCGCAGCGGATGGCGTTGAATCTCAGGTAGCTCGGTGGGCCGGTATCAACAGCACCCATGAACTGCGGGATGTCGATATTTGTGCGCAATATCTGATGAGCAACCTTGATCCGGATGTCTACTCTCCTGAGTATTGTGATTTCTATATCGGCAGGGAATTAGCACCGCGAGGCTATGTATGGGTGTTTCCAAAAGGGCCTGACCTCGCAAACGTTGGGGTTGGCATCGGGGGAACGATCTCAGGGCGCAACGGAAAACTTGCGATTGACTACTTGAACGATTTCGTAAGGACACATTTTCCCGAAGGTAGAGTTCTGTCCCAGGTTGCAGGGTGTGTGCCCGTGGGAGATAGCCTCCCGGAGATCGTTGGGAATGGTCTCATGATCGTCGGAGATGCGGCTCATCATAGTGACCCCATCTCGGGTGGAGGTATTGCAAATGCGATGATCTCTGGTCACTTCGCTGCCGAGACCGCCGCGGATGCGATTGCAGCAGGGGATCTCTCTGCTGAGTTCCTTCGTCCCTATCCCGAACGCTGGGATGAGGAAATCGGGAAAAACTTCCGACACATCTGCCGCATTCGGGACGGCGTTATGAAATTCAGCGACAAGACTTTTGACCGATGTGCCCAGGTGCTCAATAAGCTCTCGCCTGAGAAGATCACCATGCGCGAGATCTTCAAGACGGTGTTATTGCATCAGCCGCGATTGCTGCTGGAACTCCGTCACCTGATCGCGCCAGGCTGGATCTGAAACATGTCCACGCAACACAGCACCCTCTTCGATTATTTAGTAGATATCCCCCGGCAGAAACACGCCGGGTATATGATCCTGGTGGATCCCGACCGGCAGTCTGGTGAAACGGCTTCGCGTATCGCTCATGAAGCACAACACTCTGGAGTGGATATTGTTCTCGTCGGGAGCAGCCTGCTCGTGGAAGAAATCATGGATGAGTGTATTCATGCGTTACGGCAGGAAACGGATCTACCGATCATCATTTTCCCGGGCGGAGCAACCCAGGTTTCCCGATTCGCAGACGCCATCCTGTTCATGAGCCTGCTCAGTGGTCGCAACCCAAACTTTCTGATTGGCGAACAAGTGAGAGCGGCTCCCCTGGTTCAACGTTATCGACTTGAGGCGATCCCCACCGCGTATATCCTGGTGGATGGTGGCAGCTATACTTCGGTCGCCTACATGAGTGATACCCATCCGATCCCACGCGATAAACCGGATATTACCTGGGCTCACGCGCTTGCTGCGCAATATATGGGCATGCGTCTGATCTATCTGGAAGCGGGGAGTGGGGCCGAGCTGACCGTCCCAACGGAGATGGTGCGGATCGTACGGGAGCGCGTGGAACTCCCGGTGATCGTCGGTGGAGGGATCCGGACGCCGGAACAGGCGGCGGAACTCGTTAGCGCGGGAGCACAATTTATCGTGACGGGTAGTGTTTTCGAGAATGGATATGAGCAGGGACACATGAAGCGTTTCGCGGATGCAATCCACTCCCCTCACGAAAAGTAGCTGCGGGGTTTTTGAAAGGCATCTTGATGTACCTGATACATCCTCTTGAAATCTTCATGCCGGTTGATCGTGTCGATCTGGAATTGGATGTGCTCTTGTTCATCACGTACGTGAATGAATCTGCCGTAGCGCAGGACCTGGTATCGTAGCGCAATATGAGTTCGGTTGAGGATGACGACATCGACTTCGTTGCGTTTCAACACTTGCATCAAATCTGCCGTCAGCGTTGCCTGATATCCGTAGGGTGAAGTGTCCTTGAATGATGGATCCAGCATGACAGCCACATCGATGTCGCTCAACGCATGAGCGGTACCTTTGGCCACAGAACCAAACACAAGTGCAAATAGGACTTCCTGATGCGTTTGAAAATATGCCTGAAGCTTTTCAACGATTTTATCTGTCATCTGCCAATTGCTAATGGATCCCATAGGTGCCACCATAGTAGACCTTAGGTTGAGGAGGCGGACGAAATCGATCTTCACGAAAACGCCGGATCAGGAACATCCCTGAGACGAATCCTACCACATGGGCAACCCAGGCAATGCTAGATTCCCCTTCGTCATACATTATGTGTGCGATCTGAGATACGATCCAGGGGAACAACACAATGATGGCCGGAAGAGATACGACAAAGATCAGGAACAGACAACGTATCCGGGCTTTTGGGAAGGCGACGAAGTGAGCACCCATGACCCCTGCGATGGCACCACTTGCGCCGATCAGTGGCACCCTCGAATTGATATTGGCAAGCACAAATCCAAGCGTTGCCAGCAAACCACATAACAGGTAAAATAGCAGAAATTTCAAGTGCCCCATGCTGTTCTCTACATTGGGGCCAAAGGCGAACAAGTAAAGCATATTGCTCGCAATATGAATCAATCCACCGTGAAGAAAGAGCGAGAACAAAAGTGACAGATGTATGGGAAGATTCGATAGGGTTCGATATTTGGTCGGATCGGTTCGGTCGAGAATTCGCAGCTTGTAAAATAGAGGCTTGATAATATAGTCGTGTGTTCGAATCAGGCTCGCCGTGTAGATGTCCACATAGTGTAGCCGGATATCATCCTGATTCCCCCGGCTGGTGAGCAGTTGAACAGATACCCCTCCTCCATGTTGCTTCCCATATACCACACCTTCCCAACGTTCCAGATGTGTTAATTCACGAGGAGTTGCCCCGTAGATCACCTCAAGTGGAACCTGTGGATTTCTGGAATTCGACGTGTGCATCTGATAAAAAAACACACTG
>JAJRTO010000191.1 GCA_024278235.1 Candidatus Poribacteria bacterium | reverse complement strand
CGAGGCGACTACTGGTGAAGGACACGCACAACAATCGATATGAGATCCCCGATATTGCCGAACTGGATGCGCGAAGCCTGGGATTCATCAACCGGATGCTGTGAGTGGGGTGCGCCGGGCGGAATCTTGTGGATCTGTCCGTCCGGTGGATGTATAATAACATGGGTTCGACGCCGGCCCGCGAATGAATAGCCCGCGAATGAATAGCCCGCAAATGAATAGCGGGCTGACGTCGGGCAAACCGACATCCGGTCGGTGTCCCCCCATCATCGCTGTCCATTCATGAGACAGTCCCGGGCGGGGATTGGCTCCCACGGTTGTTCTCCCACAGGGGCCCTCAATGTTCGTATATCGAACTCACGTTATAATACCAATTCCGGACGCCAAACGGGATGCCCCGGATACCAACGTCTCCGATCTGGAACGCGAGATCGACGAGCGGGTGTACGCGCTGTATGGGCTGACGAGGGAGGAGATCCGTATCGTGGAGGGAGGTGAATCACGGACGACACGGAAGGGTGGAGCACACGGAAACGCGATTCCGTGGTTTCCGAAGTCTCCGCATTTTCCGTGGTTCCAAAGCTTCCGAAATGCTCAAGTGAAGTGACAGAAGATAAATTCAGCCATGCTCAAGGGAGATAGTCACCTATGGCACTCGAACAACTCAAAGCTCACGAGATTGTGAGCCAAGCAGTCAACAAGAAAGTGGATATTCCTGAATTCCAGCGTGAATTCGTCTGGGATCCCCAACAGGTCAAGCTCCTCGCCGAATCCCTCTGCCGTAACTACCCGATCGGTTCGTTCCTCCTGTGGGACGCGACCGACTACCATGAGGCCAAAGTTGCACAAGGCGCGGAGCCATCACTGTGGATTGTGGACGGTCAACAGCGTACCACGGCACTCTGTCTTATGCTCGGGATGAAGCCCTTCTGGTGGCCCGACGCACACGACTGGAATAATGCCCTCGATCGCTATGACGTCATGGCAAACCTACTTCCTGCACAAGATGATGGGCAGATCGAGTTTGCCCTGCCTAACCCCATCCGTCGTCTTTCTGAATAGCCTCGGCAATTCGGAGGTCTTCATCAACGTCGTTTCCCGCTTTCGTTTTCAGGAACCGGAACCCCCACCGTTCTACGTACTCACGAGCCGTTGCTGCGGATTCAGAAGGCCGATATAGCCAGTGCCGATGGGGATATCGAGGATATGCATCCTGGATTCTGGGAGTGGAAGATAGATGAGTCCAAAACTCCCGGAGAGTTCCCGATAGGTTCGGCCTACCCTCAGGTCTATCAGCTCCGGGTGCGTAGTGCCATGTTCAGAGGGCGATACCCATTCATAGAAGTACTCCCCCTGCAAGTTCTGGTATGCCCGGATCCACACGAAGGTAAGCTCGATCCAGCGAAGCGCTATGAGCGGCACCGTCTTGTTCAGTTCTGCTTTACCAGCGTCAGCCCGTATCGTAGGAGTTCCTTCGCATAGGCAAAGTTGTGTATCCCATATCCACCATCCTTGACCACCATATCGCGATTCCGCTGGATCGTCTTATAGGTTGGGGAATCCGGATCATCCATCTGATTGAGAACGGTGTTTACCTCTTCAAGTAATTTTGCAACCTGCTGCTTGTCCTGTTCGATACGTTCCATCACGTTTTCATGACATGGTTCACAGACAGCGTAACCTGCCTTGAAGGTGTGTCCCCCGACCCTGGCTGTCTTTTCTTCAGCGTCTGCCTTATGCATGTGGCATCCAACACAGTCATTTTTCATTGCGTCCCGGTGAGGTGAAGGTTTGCTGGGGACACCCAGGCCCTTTCTGCCGAGGTACATCTCTGCCTGAGATTGATGGATGATCCCCTTACCTGCACATCCACAGTCCATCTTATGACAGCTTATGCATAGGGTAAGCGATGATTTGATCAGATAATGCTTCCGCTTGCTGCTATGCAGATGGCAGGATGAACAACTCACCTCGTTGAGGGCGTCTTCGAGCGTGATCCGCGTGTGACTGCGACTGTTCCATGCATTCCTCTGTGTTGCCACACCTGAAGAATGACAGGTGAGGCAGGAATCCTTCACATGCTTCTGTTTGCGCAGGTTCGTCAGCGATTTCGCATGTGCGGATAACTTCCATTCTTGAAATGCGGTATCTTTGTCATGACACTTATAGCATTTTTCCTTGTGAGGAGATTCCGGTTCGGCATCTGTGTCCGCAAATAGCAGTGAGCTGAGTGACAGGCTTGCAGCAATGACAAACAAGAGAGTTCGCCGTAGATTCATAGTAGCGTCCCTTCCATCATACATTGAATCGGATCAGGATCACATCGCCATCCTGGATGATATATTCTTTACCTTCGAGTCGTAAGGCCCCTGCCTCCCGGGCACGGGCGATTGAGCCGCACCGATCTAGTTCGTCAAACGATATCGTTTCCGCCCGGATAAATCCTCGTGCCATATCCGTGTGGATTTTCCCAGCAGCTTCCAGGGCTGTCGTCCCATGGGGTACTGTCCAGGCATGGACTTCCTTATCGCCACCCGTAAAGAAGGTTTGCAATCCCAGTAGTTCGTAAGAGATCTGGATGAACCGGATCAGTGCAGGCTCTTCGAGTCCCATATCTTCCAGAAAAACGCCCGCATCTGCCTCGTCGAGTTGAGCGATCTCCATTTCTAGTAGCGCACAAAGAGGGATCATACGATCTGATATTCCTGCTGCCTGAGCAAAATCGTGAACGATCTGTGTTTGCTGACCAAGCTGTGATTCACCAATATTCAACACGAGGAGTAATGGCTTCTGTGTCAGAAATCGGTATCCACGCAGTATCTTCGTTTCATCCGGGGTGAAATCGAGTTCTCGCAATGGGGTCTCGGCTTCCAAAGATTCCTGACATCGAACCAGCAGATCCCGTTCCGCCTGTTGTTGAGGGTTCTTGTGGGTACGCAGCTCAATAGCTAATCGATCCAGACGGGTTTCGATGATCTGAAGATCGGCAAAACTCAGTTCCAGATTCATGTTTTCAATATCCCTGATAGGATCCAGATCTTCATCGATATGGGGAACATTATCATCTTCAAAAACGCGAACAACATGTGCCAGCGCATCTACCTGGCGTAGATCAGCAAGGAGCTGGGCGTCCATGCTGCCTTGTTTCATGGTTCCTTTGCTGATCCCAGCAATATCGATGTAGTGCATGGTCGCCGATACTGTCCGCTTCGGCTGAAATATCTCAGCGAGCCGATCCAGTCGTCGATCGGGAACCTTGACGACGGACTGATTGGCCTCCTGACCAGAAGAAAATGTCCCTATCCTGGCATTTTCCCGTGTAAGCGCGTTAAACACGGTGGTCTTTCCAACGAAAGGTAGTCCGATAATGCCGACATCCATAACCGACCCATCCTCAGCAAATAGCTATCAACTTTGGTTCATCAGGGCTAAATAATGTGAAAATCAGGTGTCCATCGTAGATGAAACTCAGATTATCATGAACCGACCGCATCCAGCAATCACCGTTTGGGCCTGCCCTACCACGAAAAAATGACCTCAAGGAGGTATTATTGACGGCCGATAAACTGGATGACTGCGAGCAGCAACATTCTATTGTAACGCAGGCACACCTCTGGTGCAAGTAGGTTTTGGTTCCAGTATACCATATATGACACTCGTTATGACTGACAGGGAGGTACACATATGTTTAACAGAAGGCGCTCAGATATAGATGTCAGCTTCCAGGGCAGAGATTTTGTAAATCGACTCAGGCATCTCACAATCATGTTGTTACGGAATTTCAAGACTTTCTCTGGAACCCGTAAGACTGAAGAAGCAGAACAGATCCAGAACATGATTGACTCATTCATTACGAAGCTGCAGAGCGTGGATTCTGTTGAGCCGCTGGAGGAACTGGAAATTCAGATCAAGAAGCTGATCTACACCCGGAAGGAGATAGAGAATCTACAGACGGCTCAGAGATTGAATGCGTTACAGGGACTGATCGCGGCAGCCGCAAGTGGACTCGCTGAACTGGCTGGAGATTCGGAAAACTTCTCGGTCCAGTTGGAGGAACTCTTGAAGGGTTTAGAGACATTTGCCTCTCGCGAGGAGCTGACACAGTTTCGAGAGCAACTGGGAGATCATGTTCTGAAAATGCGCACGTTGGTAGAAACGAAACAGAAGCAGGAGGAAAAGATCACGACAGCACTTCGCCAACGTGTTGAGAAACTTGAAGAACAGTTGGTCGCTGCACACGAAGAACTCGTCATCGACGCTCTCACACAGCTCTACAATCGTGGCGCTTTTGACACTCGGTTGCGGGACAACATCAAGCATTACACCACCCACGGAGGTAGTTTCTCACTCATACTGTTTGACATTGATCATTTCAAGATGGTGAATGACGTCCATGGCCACCCGGTAGGGGATCGTGTTCTGCAGGCAGTGGCCAAGACGGCCAAGAGCGTCTTCCGGATCGACGATTTTATCGCGCGTTATGGCGGTGAGGAATTTGTGGTACTCTTGGATGATACGCGGGATCTGTACGCTCTGAAGGCTGCCGAACGGTACCGGCTCGCCATTGCGCACAAAGAGTTCCAGTACCAACAAGGGGGGAAGACACGTTCCCTGACACTGACAGTGAGCCTTGGTGTTGCAAGTTTCAAATCAGGAGATACTCCCGAATGCCTGGTACAGCGAGCAGATCAAGCCCTCTATCTCGCCAAGAACAGCGGACGCAATACGGTCAAAACAGAAGATGATCTGGGTTGAAATATCTTCTTGACTTGCTCATCGCTCCGTGGCATCATCTCTATACATGTCTTGTGCTCATAGACACCTACTCTCTTCATGTATCGGGATGTGCTTATGCTCATGATAACGCCTGCCTTTGACTTTCCATCTCTTGACTCATCCGTCAACTGATGCGATCCTCTGAGAGTATAAAGAGCCGGATCGCCCAACTACTTGGCCTGGATGGAAGGCAGTTCCAACTTATCCCCATTGCACGCCATGCTTCTGTCTGGTGCGTGCGTTGCGAGGAAACTGCCATTGCTGCCGCAAAATGCCTGCCGGCACCGAAGCCGCTTGAGCAATATGCCCCGGTTATCGTTGAAGCCACGGTACTGAAACATGCGGCTCCGCCTGCTGTCGCCTATGTCGCTCATTGCGAGGATCTTCATCTACTCCTGACCCAATGGGCGGGAGAAGCGACTCTCAATGATGTTTGTCAGGATCGCCCGGTATCCATCCCGACGATTGGCGAGTGGTTTGTCGACCACTTCGTATCCCTTGAACAACGATTCGCTGCATCGAGGGATGAACTCCTCCCTTTTGCCTATCCGATGAATTATCCACAATTTCTACGTGACAGTCTGGATGGGGTTTTGCACCTTGCATCCGAAGAATTTGGTATTCCCTCAACGATACTTGATTATATGGAATCTCAGATTTCTGCCATGACCCCAACCCTGGGACCTCTGGACTGCAACGCGCAAAATGTCATCTTCTCTGGCGATGCCCTTCGTTTTGTGGATCTCTCCCGTATCGGATGGGATTGGCCAGAACGCCGACTGGTACAGTATGCCTTCTGTCTGGGGGCTTACGGTGGGGAACCACGATGTGTTCTGACGCGCCAGACGGTACGACAGTATGCTCATGCGATGAGTCGATTACGTCAACTACCTGTGGAATCGCTGGAGATAGCTGTCGACACACACTGCTTTCTGGCTTCTCTCGTGATCATTCATCGTCTGATACAACTGCTGCATTCCCCTGATGAGTACTGCGATCTCCATGAGGCATGGGATGTCCCTGCGATAAGATTGAAACGCATGAAGGCGGTGACTACCGAATCCTTGAGTAACCAACCTCAAATCCTTGAGGCGAGGAGAATGGTAGTGGATACACTGGTGGTGGAATAATCTCACTCCCGAAAAGGTACTCCCCGGTTATGTGCTGTTTTTGCGTCATGACGCACAAGAGAGAAGACAAACGCTTGCAGTGTCTCAAGGCTCGTGGTACCTCGTAAGTCGATAGGGCTGACAGAGTGAGAGGCACATACCCTCGAAGGTATCACCCATGAAGATCCGGACGATGATCCTCTACGCGCTTCTTCTCCTTGCGTCAGTACTTTTTCTGACCGTTCCCTCCCTCCGCGATTGGGCTACTGAGATCTCCGAACTCTTCAAGGATCCAGAAGCCATGCGTGCATACATCGCCTCCTATGGTATCCTTGCTCCTCTGGTTTCCGCACTCCTGATGATCTTGCAGAGCCTTGTTGCTCCGCTGCCAGCCTTTCTGATCACTTTTGTGAATGGGTTACTGTTTGGTGTCTGGTGGGGAGCGGCGCTGTCGTGGGGAAGTGCGATGCTGGGGGCCGGTCTCTGTTTTTACATAGCTCGATACCTGGGACGTTCGTTGGTCACCAGATTGATTAGTGAGAAGGCCATCACGACCGCCGATCGATTTTTTGAACACTATGGAAAGTACGCTGTTCTTGTGGCGCGTCTAATACCTGTCCTCTCCTTCGATGTGGTCAGCTATGCGGTAGGGCTCACCGGGATGCGGTTCTGGAGCTTTTGGATCGCCACCGGAATTGGAGCGTTGCCGGCCACCTTCCTATACGCCTACCTCGGCGACCGGATGGCCGGCATGCTCTCCCTTCTATTCTTGATTCTCGGAATTGTCCTGGCCATTTCTTTCGTCATGATCTTCGTCCCACTCAGTGCGTTGAATCCCCGGAAACTGGCACAACGATCCAGAGCGGCCCTGTCAGATCTATTAGCGCGCTATTTTTCCTCATGAACTGACAATGATCTTTGAGATCGCATTGTCTTTTTTCTCCATCTTTTCTCCTTGACCTTCCGTGCTCTCTTGTGGTAAAAATAGGAGTCGTAAACTCGTATATTGTCGAACGGAGCCATAAATACGTGCCTGGTTATCTTGGAAAACTGTTGAAAGTCAACCTCTCCACAGCGCAAATAGAAGCCGTGGAACCAGATGTGTCCCTCTATGAGCAGTTTCTGGGTGGATACGGCTTGGGAGCGCGTCTGCTCTATGACGTGCAGCGAGCTGGTGTGGAGCCGCTGGGGCCGGAGAATCATCTCATGTTTGCATCAGGTCCTCTGGTGGGAACCCCTGCACTGATGGCTGCCCGCTATACCATCATGGGGAAGTCGCCTCTGACGGAGACGTGGGGTGATGCGAATTCGGGCGGTACTTTCGGGCCGATGCTCAAATTCGCAGGCTACGATGCTATCTTGCTGGAGGGTATCGCTGAGCACCCTGTGTATCTGTGGGTTCACAATAGTCGGGCGGAATTGCGGGATGCGCGGGCCCTTTGGGGCCAGAACACCCGGCATACTATCGGGATGCTGCGACATGATACCCATCCCGAAGCGGAGGTCGCCTGCATTGGACCAGCGGGGGAGAATATGTCGCTGATCTCTTGTATTATCGGGACGGGTGGCCGTGCTGCAGGGCGATCAGGATTGGGGGCCGTGATGGGCTCCAAACACCTCAAAGCTGTGGTGGTGCATGGAGATCAACCGGTGCCGTTGGCTGTTCCCCAGCGGGTCTGGCAGTTGCGCCAGAAGTACCTGGAACAGCTTTCAGGTCCGTTTGCTGAAAACCTGCGTGAGTTTGGAACATGTGCGATTACAGAAGAGGCCATCCAGTACGGTTCAGCCCCCATCAAGAACTGGAAAGGAATCCCCGGCGTTGACTTCCCGGGAGCAGAAAAGCTCGGCGGGGAGGCGGTGATCCGTCTGGAAGTAGAGAAGAATGGATGCTACGGATGTCCCATCCAGTGTGGTGGATATGTTCAGGTGGGAGAGACCAAGACACGAAAGCCGGAACATGAAACCCTGAGCGCATTCGGACCGCTCTGTGCCAACACGGATCTGGAAGCGATTATTCGAGCAAACGAACTCTGTGACCTGTATGGCCTCGATACGATTTCTACCGGTTCCACCATAGCCTTCGCGATGGAATGCTATGAAAAGGGAGTGATCGATGCTGCTGATACAGAAGGGCTGGAATTAGGCTGGGGCGATCCTGAAGCGATCGTGACGCTGACGAAGAGAATAGCTCTCCGGCAAGGATTCGGTGCGCTGCTCGCCGATGGAGTGAAACGTGCTGCGAAGAGAATCGGTAAGGGATCAGAGGATTTTGCCATCCACATTCGGGGACAAGAACCTGCCATGCACGATCCTAAATTTTCACCTGGCTATGCGACTTCCTACAAAATGGACGCGACCCCTGGACGGCACACACAAGGCGGTGCAGCCAATGTGGAGGGCTACGTGCCTGAGGGGATCTCCCTTGCCCCTATTCCAAAGCATGAATACTCGGGCAAAGGTCTCATCCACAAGCAGATGAGCAGCCTGGTGCATGTAGTAAATGCAGCGGGTTTTTGTCTGTTTGGTACGGTGTGTATCCATGTGCAGGCAATTCCTGAGTTTCTCAACGCTGTGATGGGTACTGAGTACAGCCTGAATGACATCTACCTCATTGGAGAGCGGATTGCGAACATCCGCCATGCCTTCAACCTGCGGGAGGGAGTAAATTCGGTACACTTCAAGATACCCAAACGCTTGCTGCAAGGCACCTCACGCCAGGGAACGGGCTGGTCCCAGGTGAACGTTGATCTGGATGTACAGGTAGAGGAATATCTACGGGCGATGGATTGGGACAGCCATACAGGCAAACCGAGCCAGCGCAAGCTGGAAGAACTCGGACTTGAAGACGTGGTACATGATTTTCTGTGATCAGCGCTGAAAGTGCTGGATGAGGAGGACAGCCGACTTCAACAGCATGCCATCGAACATATCATTCGATGCGCACACGGGCATAGGAGATGGTATGGCCCTTACCTGCACGCTGGCCATAGATATCCAGAACATTCGATGGGGCACTCCCCGCCCGCCAGGTGGCCGTGTAAAAGGAGGTAAAGGGATGCTTTAGATCCACCGTGGCTGGCGCGCTCTGTTGGCCGTCAGGATAGATCTCCAGCACTCGGTTTTCGGACACTGCCGTCCCATCCGCGCTCGTGCCGTGAACATAGTAAAACACAAGCAGTCGCCCGCCTTTCGTTCTCCGGAATCGTCCATTACCAGGGATTTCACTGGAAGCTCCTTCGCCCCCTCGATGCAGGGACCGCCGAAGGACGACCTGCCCCTTTCGCACGACGGCATAGTTGAGCGAGAATATCTGCTTTTCGTCGGGAAAGAATTTGTCCCGCAGCCGCTCATCTATCGCTCGTTCTGACCATAGCAGATGTACGTCGCCATCAGGAGCAACCCACAGATCGCAGGGAAAAATCCAGCCACCGGTTTTATCCCGGCTGGATATCTCGATCCAATCGTGGAACTGGCCCGTGGTGATGTCGTCGCTCCAGGTGAAAAACAGACGGCGAAAGTCATAATCCCAGTCCCTGCCGGTTATCTCCTTCTTGTGTTGCCTCCACTCCGGGTACGGTTCCACGATGTCACTGACGCCGCAGAAATAGACGGCTCGGGCCTTGATGGCGATATTCGGATAGCAGACTCGGATGGGCTGAGGCTTGGGATATTCGGATCCCCACGGCCACTTCAACTTCCCCTGAGCTGACCATCGGTCTTCCCTATCGCGGAAACTCCATTCCGCATGGGTATAGCCAATGTTCTGGAACAGAATGAGTTCCTTGTTTTCTGAGTCAGCGGCGAAGCTGCGGTAGGAATGCTCCGTAAAGGGGGGATCGTCATCCCAGACTGGCAGCAGTGTCTGATAGCCTGCCTCGGGATCGGACGCGGAAAAGAGGAGCACTTCCGGTCTGGCGGGTCCGGAGTATTGATCCGTGGGCGTCAATGTGGGGTTGTCAGAGAGAAACAGACGGTCATCCTGGAAACATATCAGGGGACACGGTTCCCGGGTGCGGCCAGGGCCTACGGCTACCTGTTCCCAACCTTCGGTGCCGCGTCTGAATAGTAGCCAGCGCACATTGTTCAATGGAACCGCATCCGAGATCTTTTCCAGCCCACTGGCGTATAGGTTTTCTCCAACGCGGACGATGCACGTATTACCGTGCGTCCACATCGGGCCGGCACCGTTGTCCGCCGGCTCGAAGGAATACACATCCTCTTCAACTTCCACAATAGGTTGGGGCGTGGATAGGGCCTGACTTGCGGCCAAACTTAGTATGGATAGACAAAACATCACCATCAATCCTTTCTCAAAACTCATTGCTCATGTCCTCGGGATGTAAGGTTCAGACAAAATTCAGTCCTGGGAAGTTAAAAGGAATTGGGAAGATCTGCCTCAACTGTTCCCCCAATCCTGCCGCTTCTCCGAGCCTCTGTTGGATTTCTGCCGTGTGAGGGCCAAGCACAAGCTGTGTAAGCGTTGCGATGTCCTCGATTTCGAGTGAGCCGTCCACAGATATAATGCGATACGGCAGTCCATCCCCCCACCGGATGTTCCCACCATCTTTCCCCAGCCGTTCCACAACGTAAGGTTCCAATGCGGAGATGAGCTTGGTCAGACTGATCAATCGTGCTGTATGGCCATGAATGGTGCCGGGTTGTGCTGGCAGACCTTCGCATAAGCTATGCCATTCCAGGTCATACGCTGGAACGCTGAGCAGAAACCGTCGGAGATCATAGCGGTCGAACAGTTTCGGGATGGAAGCCATGAGAGCGTGGCGACTTCCCGCGTATTCCACGAATCCACTCTCACCGTCCTCTGGAGCGTATATGGAAGCGTAGGCTCTGGGTGTGTCATTTTCATAGATCAGAAATGTCTCCGCATCTCGATTCATATCGCTACCACCACGCACGACACGTTTCCAGTCATCCAGGGAACGGTAATATCGAAAAGGCTCTCGTTGATGCATCGCCGCAAAGAGCGGCAGCGTCTCATCGGTCCAGGGCTCCAGGCGAACCTCGCCGGTGCCTTGCACATGCTCCCCGGAGAAAGTATATGTGAGCATCTCTCCCACGTCACAAGCCCCTTGTCGGCGATACAACCCGCGCCCTCCGGAGATGAGCATCACATGAACGCCCTGTTGTTCACAGAGATGCAGGGCGTCCTCCAGAAGTCGCGTCGCCAGCCCACGCCCCCGAAACTCAGGATGAGTGCATACAGAGCCCACGCCGGCGAGCTTGAGCGTGATGCCACCACAAAACACCTCGCGGACATAAAATCCGAAGTGGGATACAGGTTGCCCATCGTGCACGAAAACGCGCATCCCTTCCAGATTGGTCTCTGGGTTCAAGAGCAACGAGTACAACTTAGGCTTCGTAGGGCGCGGCCAATCTGGTCCGCGAAAGGTATCGTCGATCAGATCCATGAGAGCATCGAATTCATGCCGCCGTAAAGCGCGGGGACCTTCAAGCATTCAGAGGGTATCCTTTCAGTTAGTATCGTAGAACGTGCAGCTTGCTCGTTCAGAACGCTGGCAGCATGTTCTACTTCACCTGTAAGTGAGAAACTCGTATCAGTAGCGAGCATTCGGCTTATTCGCTGATTCCGCTTCACTGAGGGTTTCGAGGTAGACCTTCTGGAGCGATTCTTTATCTTTCGTGGTTCCATCCATGCCCCCACAGCCAATAATCGCAATTTGCAGTTTGTCTTCTTTCATTGAACCGATATCTCCTGTGTCACAGATTGCTATGGATCACTGCACGAAATGATCGGTTCCTATTTTAGCACTTACCAGGCTGACTTTCAATACCGCCAAAGTTCTTGTTTGCAGTCGTTGGATTTTGTTCCCCAACTTACATCGATTTCAATTCTGCAATGAGTGTCTTGCCAGCGCCGGTGGGGGCTGCCACCACGACACTTTGCCCCGTCTCCATAGCGCGGATGGCGTCTTCCTGGAATTTATCTAGCATCTTATCTTGGTGCTGAATGGTTCTGTTCCTTCGCCTTAATGGTCTTCGTTCTTATAAACAGCCATTTTCAATTTTCCTTCAGTTTTTCTGTAGGCAACAAAAAAGCCCGTCTGAACATTCAGACGGGCTTTCTCTTGGGGAGAATCGAGTTAGTTGATCAGCGTACCGTTTTCTTGAGCTGTCCCCAGGTCACAGGCAGTTTACCCGCCGGTTCAACAGCCACATCAGTTACGGCTGCACTCAACTGGGGATTGTCCACACCACTGAAACCACCTGGTCCAGGATCCGTATTGGTTGCGCTATTATTTGCTGGTAGCGTATCCTGGTCCACATAGATGGCAAGGACCTGGCCATCTGCAGTCGTGATCTGGATATTGTCCACATAGGCACGGAATTTACCCGGCGCGTGCGTGTCACTATCTGTTGCCACGGTGACGTGATGGATCGATTTGCCCGCGAGTGCGTCAAGAGAGATTTTTCGATGATACCACTTGTCACGTGCAAACGCACTGAGGTCATTGTTCGGATGGGCACCGATGCCATTCTGGTCAACAACAGGATTCCCGGCAGCATCCGTTGCATCACGCAATGTGGCGCCGTCGCTCGTATGAATATCGACACCGGCCTGGAACGTTGGATTACCGGAGTACATGGCAATCTGATACTCAAGGAACATCCCCGCTTCAATGGCGAAATCACCTGCTCCCCAGACGGCAATATAGGCATGGCCATGCTCATTCTCCGTGGGGTAGTCGACTTCCAGCGCAAGCATGGGACTTCCGGCAGCATGTTCGGTGATCACAGGTGTTAATGTGGCGCTGACAACCACATCCAGAGTTGCAACACCAGTTTCTCCCATGTCATCTGTAACGGTCAGTGTCACCGTATAGGTTCCACCATCCGCAAACACGTGGGAGGCTGTTTCGCCTGCTGCGGTTCCACCATCACCGAAATTCCATTCATAGCTAACGATGCTGCCATCATCGGTGGAGTTTGCACCGCTGAACTCAACCGTATCACCTGTGTTTGCAGCGGCAGGGCCGTCTATCACAGCCGTAGGAGCTTGATTGACCGCAACTGATTTGACGACGCCACTGAGAGCCTCTGAAGCTATCTCACCACCTGGAGATGCAAGTTTGAGGTTCTTCAGTAGGAGGGTACTTTCCAATTGGTCGTCCACAACGATAAAAGTAACCGTCGCCAGTGTGCCGGTGCCATCCAGACCCTCCAGGCTCTCGGGGAGGACTGTTTCTATCAGGTCTCCTGTGTTCGGGTCGATCTCAAACGTCGTGCTTCGCAGACGTGTGTTGGTGACACTCGCGATCAGCCCTACGTTGTTGAAGATCCCCTTCTGGATGGCGAAATTCGTCTTTACACCATCGCTGTTGAGAAAATCCCCTTCCTCGACCTTTTCGTCAACCACCTGAAGGGCATCTTTGTTGAACTGGAGGTCAAACTGGAAGCCATAGAGATCCTGGACATCGTTCACGACGATATCTACAGTAAACTGCTCACCCACGGCAGGTGAATCCATCTCGGCTGGTATGACTGTTACTTGAACCTGCGCCATCGCTAAAACGGGAAGCGTCAGAATCCCTGTGATGAACATCGCAGACCAGAAACCTAGTTTTCGCATTTACTTCCTCCTTCAGAGTTTATCCATATTCTCTGGTTTTCATGAAGATATATGGGAACCATACATTTTCCCAGATGAATGGCCCCGGTTCTTCATCGTCCCAATCCACTCACACCTTGAGCAAAAAAGATAAAAACAAAGAACATGGGGAAACGCGTTCACAGTAGGGGTGGGCGATACATCTGGAAAACTCGCTCATAATTATAGCACATTCACCTTGAATCATCAACCATACAACCCCTATTTTTCATATTGGCAAGGTATCTTCAGCCACTGGGCATCTGGATTGTGCGAGGCACATTCCACAAATCCGAGTTGCGTCCTCCGGATAACAGCTTCGCGCGGAGGGGGCACCGCAGCAAGCGGAAGCACGACGAACTTGCCGAGAGCCCCCATGATGATTCTCGCGTCTATTCCTTCGGTTTCAGACTGATCTTGATCAATCGATCATCTTTTTCGATCTTCTGGAGCACATCCAATCCAGAAATGACCTGTCCAAAGAGGGTGTAATCCTTGTTAAGATGGGGGAGGTCTTGTTTACAGATGAAGAATTGGCTGTTCCCGGAATTGGGATCATCGTCACTATGGGCTATCCCGACACTGCCTACGCGGAAGTCCTGACCTTCCCAGACTTCCAGATCAATGTTCTGGGATGAGCCTTCCGTCCCTGTGTTCGTGGGATCTCCCGTCTGAATCACATCATCGTCAACGCGAAAGAAACGCATCTTGAATACGTTCTCATTGTAAAAACGTTTTTCAATCAATTCTGTGATATGTTTGGCCGTTTTGGGAGCACCGGGGAGGAACTCCATCTCCATCGTACCTTTTTCCGTCTCAATAACGGCAAGCACGCTCAGGGGGTCTATTTCTTTACGGGGTTGCTCAAGTGGGATATGGGTCACGTCACCTGGACGAGGCTCTACTATCTTCTGTTCCTTTTCCTGACCACAACCCCATACGGCGAGAGAAACGCTCAATAGCCCAATCAACCAAAGTCTACTCCTCGCATTCATGCCTTCATCTCTCTTTCAGTGAAACACGGATGATCTGATCGCCTTTTCTTAATTCGTCCATCACATCGAGACCTTTGATTATCTTTCCAAAGGTTGTGTAATTTCCATCAAGTCTCTCAAGTCTGTCCAGGCAGAAATAGAACTGACTGCCTGCTGAATTGGGGGCCTGGGTACGTGCCATTGCAACCGTCCCATATTCGTGTGGGCGCTGATAGACATTCAGATATTCGTCTGGGATGGTATATCCCGGTCCTCCGGTACCATCCGCTTTCGGATCTCCTCCCTGTACCACAAAACCTTCTACGTAGCGGTGGAAAGTCAATCCATCGTAAAATCTCTCTGAAACGAGTTTTTTGAAGTTGTCCACGGCGTGTAATGCCGATTCAGGGTAGAACTCGATCACGACATTGCCTTTGTTGGTAGCCATTACGGCGACCTTATCGTATTTGCGTTTCTGCGTGGGGCGGATCGCCTGAATGACATCCCCCTGACGCAGCTTGTCGAGTGTTTCTGCTCCCCAGATGATTTGCCCGACGATGATCCGTTCTGTATCGAAATCCTCGTAACGTGCTAAGGTGATATAGAGTGCTCCATCGTTCTCTTCGCCTGGCACCCATCCAACCGTGCCATAAACATGCTTGCGCTAATTGATTTCAGTGGATGTCAGCGTGTGAATGCCCGCTGTTGCATTGGATTGAGGTACAGCCGTTGTGAGCAACTTTCCCCGTTCATAGCCATTGAATGTAAGTCCATCGTAAACCTCAGCAGCTACCAGCCTTCTGAACGCATCCACTGCATTCGGAGCCAAGTCGGGAAACAGCTCCATGACCATTTCTCCCTGGGATGTCTTGAACACAACGGCATCCGCAGGTCCTTGGGGTTGCTTGGCAGCACACCCTGCCAACAGCATCAACCCGGCCAAAACATAACATCCTATCTGAACGCTTTTCATCCTGGAACGATATCCTTTCTTGGTTGGAGAGTTACTCTGAGCATCTTGTCACCTTTACGCAGCTTGCGCACCACATCCATCCCTTTAATGACAAAACCGAATGTCGTGTACGAGCCATCCAGGTTGGGAGCAGGTGCAAGACAAATATAGAACTGGCTCCCGGCAGAGTCCATATCATCGCCCTTTCGTGCCATCGCAACGATGCCAGTCACATGTTTTCGCTGCATGGGATTCGTGAATTCAGCGGGGATCGTATAACCAGGCCCACCGGATCCATCGCCGTTTGGGTCACCTCCCTGAATCACGAATCCTGGCACATAACGATGGAACGTCAATCCATCGTAGAATCCACGTGATACCAGTGAACGGAAGTTTTCGACGGTCTTGGGCGCGCTCTCGGGATAGAGTTCGATCACCAGCGTCCCCTTGTTCGTTTCGACGACGACCACCTCATCCGGTGACGACGAACATCCCCATAACACACAAGTCACAAGCGCGGTTCCCATCAGCAGGACTACCACCATTGGCCGATGTAGGACTGGATTCTCGTTTCGATACCTGAACATACTTATCCGTTTTCCTCAGATTGATAGATATGTTGTAGCATGGATTGAAGAAAGATGCAAGTGAAAAGTGCAAGGGTGCAGGAATCGCAGGAACGTGCGAATCGCACACCCAACGGTCATCATACTATGGATGGGGCATCAGGATCTGATGAGAGCAGCCGCCGCCCACTGATAGAGAGGATTCCAATAAACGCCAAGAAGAATAGTGGGGATGACCAATGCAAATAGTAGAACACGGTAGAGGGCGGGAAGTTGCAGGGGTGTTTCTGTGCTTGCTTCGTCGAGATACATCGTCTTGATGACTCTTACATAGTAATACAGAGAAATCACGCTATTGAGCACTCCAATGATGGCGAGCCAGTAGAGCTTGCTCTCGATGACGGCCGCGAACAGGTACAGTTTGCCAATAAAGCCTGCAAAAGGCGGTAGACCCGTCAATGAAAACAGAAAGACGGTCATCGTGAACGCTACGAAGGGAGCACGGCTTGACAGTCCACGATACGCTGCTATATCTTCACTTCCCAGACGGTCCGCTATCAGAATGACCACGAGGAAAGCTCCCAGGTTCATGAACAGATATACGCCCAGGTAGAATAATGTTGCCTGCATGCCGCTCTGGGTGAGCAACAGGACTGCCATCAGCATGTATCCACCATGCGCGATACTGGAATAGGCAAGCAAGCGTTTCAGGTTGTCTTGCTGGATAGCGAGCAGGTTCCCGGTGGTCATCGTAAATGCTGCAATGACGGCGAGGAGCAATTGCCAGTCCAGATCACCAATGACGCTCCAGGTCGTTGTGGCAGTGATCGGTTCGGCCAACCCGGTGTAAAAAAAGCGGATGAGCAACCCAAAACCGGCGGCTTTGGATGCCACGGAAAGGAACGCTGTGATCGGTGTCGGTGCTCCCTCATAGACATCCGGCGACCAGGCGTGAAATGGGACAGAAGCGATCTTGTAACCCAATCCTGCAAGCACAAATACCGTGGCTACGATGGCTGCGAGTGAAACACCGGGAGTCGCATCTTGGAAGAGTTGGTGAAGGGATGCTGCGATCTCACGCAAGCCAGTGTGCCCTGTCAGGCCAAAGAGGATCGAGAATCCAAAAAGCATCGTACCGGAGGCTGCTGCACCATAGAACACATACTTGAAGGCCGCTTCACTCGAACGTGCATGACGGACCCGAAATCCTGTGAGAATATAGGAAGATATACTCACCATCTCAAGAGATAGGTAGGCCAGCAGTAGATTGGACGCAGATGCCATCAGACACATACCGACCGTTGAGGCCAGCAGTAGAGCGTGGTATTCTCCTCGGATGACGGAAGCAATCTCAGTGGTACGTATTGAGAAAAGCACGATGAAAGCAGCACTCACCAGGAAGAGTGCTTTGAAATAGAGTGAGAAACTGTCGAGTTCAATCATCCCTTCGAAAAGCGAGGGCGACGCCAACCTGGCTTCCGGACGCAAGGACAACACGGCGACGAATGCGAGTAACAGCCCAATCAGGGTGAACCACGGCATGCGCCGTGCGCTGGACTTTCGCCAGATGAGATCCAGTATAATTGCACCGACTGCAAACAGAATCAGAATGAGTTCAGGTAGGAAATAACGAAGGCTTCCGATATTGTCCACAGTATGCTCCTAGATATTCGGGAAGATAGTCGTCAGATTCTGCAGGAATTCGGATGCGTGGAACATGTCGATCGCAATACGTGGGAAGATGCCCAAAAGCAGCACCATCAAGAGGAGTGGCACAAGCGATACCAACTCTCGCGCGCTGATCTCCCTGATTCCTTCATAGCGTGGATTCGGTTCTCCAAAGAACATCCGCTGAAGTGCCCAGAGGAAGTAGGCGGCTCCAAAGATAAGTCCCAACACTGAGAGTGCCGTAAGGAGGGGATATACCTGGAAAGCACCCAGCAGCGAGAGCATTTCGCCAATGAACCCACTCAACCCCGGCAGGCCAAGCGAGCCAAAGAACGCAAACATCACCACACCTGTGTACACCGGCATCTGAATCCCCAGACCGCCGAAACTAAGTTTCCCTGCAAGCTCAGGATCCTCATAATCATCAGGATAGACAATATATCGATGATGTGCCCGCTCGTAGAGTACACCGACAACCAGGAACAACATCCCGCTGAGCAGACCATGACTCAGCATCTGGAAGATGGCTCCGTTCACCCCTGCCGAAGTGAAGGATGCCAGGCCAAGTAGCACAAATCCCATGTGTCCGATGCTGGAGTAGGCAACGAGTTTCTTCATATCCTTCTGCGCCAGAGCGCACAAGGAGCCATAGATGATGTTGATCACCCCGAGCACAGCGAGAAATGTGCCAAAATACAGGCTTGCATCGGGAAGTATCGGCAGATTGACACGTATCAATCCATAGGTACCCATCTTTAGCAAGACACCGGCCAGGATGACACTGATAGGCGTGGGAGCTTCTACGTGAGCATCCGGCAACCATGTATGAAACGGAAAGATCGGTACTTTGACGGCAAATCCCACGAAGAATCCCAACCAAACCAGCCTAGCCAGGTTGCTTGTACCGATTGCTCTGCCAGTTTCCTGCAGTTCTATCATGCTAAACGTGTGAGGGTCGCTCTTGAAATACATCGCCAGGATCGCCAACAGCATGAGAACGCTACCGAAGAGCGTGTAAAGGAAGAACTTGATTGCAGCATACTCGCGACGAGGACCACCCCAGACACCGATAAGGAAATACATCGGGAGCAACGTGATCTCCCAGAAGACGAAAAACAGGATGAAGTCGAGGGCAGAGAAAACGCCGAAGAGCGCACCGACGAGCAGAAGGTAGAGCGCGTAGTACCCTTTCTCGGCTTTGTCAATGCTCCAAGAAGCAAATGTCGCTACGAATCCAAGCAAGGCCGTCAGCAGTACCATCCAGATGCTGATACCGTCAATCCCCAGATGGTAGTTGATGTTGAATGCTCCAATCCACGCAACTTTTTCCACATACTGCATTCCGGGTTCTGAGCGGTCGAAGTCAACAAACAACCAGATAGCCAGCAACAGGGTGACGCCTGTCACGATGGCGGCCAGGTATTTGATGGAGCGTGTTTGATTTTTTGGTACCAATAACACCAGAACCGAACCAACAATAGGGATCAACCACATCAACGTCAGTATATTTGACACCATACCATTCCTCACCTGTATCAGAGTAGTATTCTGAAAATTACAATCAGCAGTAGCACTCCCCCAAAGATATAGAGAAGATAGTCTTGAAGCATCCCTGTCTGTAGTTTTCGGAGTCTGGCCCCGCTGGAACGCGTTGTGCTCCCAACGAGGTTCACCAGTCCATCAACCGCAATGAGATCAAACCAGCCGCTGACCGTCCCGGCCAGTCGGCCGAATGAACCGACCAGGTTTACGATCCTGTCAATGACGCCCAGGTCAAAACGACCTGCAAAGCGTCCCAGGGCAAGCGTTGACCGTACAAAAGTGATGTCATAGAGTTCATCGAAGTAGTACTTGTTCAGCAACAAGCGGTAGATGCCAGAGAAGCGTTCGCTCATCCGTTGCGGTGAGAATATCTTCCAGTAGTAGAACATGGTTGCCAGGAGAATGCCCAGTCCGGCAACGGCAATCGAGAGAACCATCGCCAGTGTGTGTGTTACAGAGTGTTCTTCCTGCCCCGTATGTTCTCCCGGAGCCACTGCATGGCTGCTCTCGGCAGCATTCGCTTCTACAGAGGCATGACCTTCGGCCGGCAGCGCGTACCCTTCATTGCCTGCCAGAACAACCATGGATTCCATTTCCGGGACACGCAGCTCGAACTGCTGGATCAAGGGATAGACCAATGGAGAACTAAGCAGTGCCAGTACGACAAGTGCAATCAGCATCACCGGTGGGGATTCGTGTGCATGGCGATACTTTTCCTCATCCCGAGGTTCTCCAAAGAAGGTCAGATAGAGTAGTCGGAACATATAGAACGCCGTCATAGCAGCCGCAGTAAACCCAAACACGACGAGAGGCCAGAAGGCAGCGTTCTCAGTCGCCCGCTGAAGCACTTGAGCCAGAATCTTGTCTTTGCTGAAGAAACCGGAGAAAAAGGGAACACCTGCAAT
>JAJRTO010000190.1 GCA_024278235.1 Candidatus Poribacteria bacterium | reverse complement strand
GCGAGTCATGGCGGAGTGGAGTACTACAACATCGGCGTGGATGGGGCGTCTCTGGCGACGGTCGCTGACTCCTTCGCTGCCCTGGAACAACGGGTTGAGAAAGAACAACGTCTGACATGGCAGGAGATGATGCGTTATCTGGAGACCAATTGGGCTGGCCCCGACGGTGAACGAGCGAGACTGATGATGCGGAACATCCCACGTTTTGGCAGTGGCGGTTCCCTGGCGGATGACTGGGCAGTGCGCATCTCCCGGACGTTCACTCAACTGGTGAAGGAGAAACCGACTCCCAATGGATTCAACATGATCCCCGGATTGTTCTCATGGGCCAAGGTGATTGCGTTTGGCAAACGACTTGGTGCCACGCCGAACGGAAGACGCGCTGGAGAACCGGTGTCTCATGGGCCAAACCCTGAACCCGGTTTCAATGAGGGCAAGCCCGGTACACCGACACAAATGGTGACAGCCGTTGCAGCAGTGCAGTCTGGCTATGGCAATCCTGCACCGCTGCAACTCGACCTGGATCCCGGGATGGTGGGCGACAAAGAGGGGCTGGATAAAGTCGATGCGCTCATCAGAAGTCATTTCGATCTGGGGGGAACCTTGATCAACATCAATGTGCTCAGCAGTGAAACCATCCTGGAAGCCCACAAGGATCCATCTAAATTCCCAGATCTGATCGTGCGTGTGACAGGCTTCAGCGCGTATTTCGCCAGTTTATCGGAGGAGCTACGTCAATATGTGGTGAACCGCATCGTGACCGGTGAATAGGCAACGCGCCGACATTACCCGATCTGCCATACAGGGCTATTCACCATCTCCAGCGTGCCACTGTCTGCGGAACGCACTCCTGCATCGAGGATCGCCATGACTTCCAGATTGAACAGCATTTCCAGCGTCGGATGGAGCGATTCGCCCGTCTCCAGGTGATGGATGTATTCCTCGGATACCTGCCGGCGCCCTTCCGGGAGCGGATCACAATCATAGATGGTTGTCTGACCATGCCCACGTTCCAGGCGGACGACCGGTTTACCTTCGCGGTTCTCTACCACCAGCGTGCCTGTTGTGCCATAGATGATCGGGCCACCGGGCACGCCGTGGTCCCAGGTTGTCCAGGAACCTTCAAAGAGTCCCATCGCACTGGGGAAGCGCACGATCATTGCGGCATTATCATCTGCATCGCCCCACCGGCTGTCCAGATTTGCCCGCATCCCGATGGCGGCTACGGCCTGCTCGCCCACGAGCCAGCGTGCTATCATGGAACCATAGCAGCAGTAATCGAGCATCGCTCCGCCACCGGCGGCTGTTTGATGCCACCACGTCGCAGCACGTTCGGGACCGGTCATCGGGGCTGCGGTTTCACTCACGCCGGCATGCGCTGCACCTGGCCCGAGCGGCCCTGTGTGCCCCAATCGCACTCGCACTTCCAGCACCCGACCGATGACCCCATCTTCGATCAGCGACTTGGCCTTGCGTGCGGATGGCGACCAGGTCATGGGCCAGTTGATGATCATGGTTGTCCCGGCAGCCTGGCAAGCGCGCACCATCCGTAACGCATGGGCAAGAGACATCGCCATCGGCTTTTCGACGCACACATTGACACCGGCGGCTGCACATGCCTCCACAACCTCCGGATGCCTGGCGTTCTCTGAACAGCAGATGATGATGTCGAACGGTTCTTTCTCAAGCATTGCGTGGTAATCGTCATACGCTTTGGAGACCCCGAGATTTTCCAGAGCATTTTTCAGATTCCAGGTTCGGGTATAAGCGGCCTCGCGTAACTCTGGATTGTCTGGAACTGTATCCGCACAGGCCACCATCTCCACTTGAGGGTGCTCGGCAAACAATCCTGCGACGTTGTTGATATGCATATGGGCGAAACCGATGATGCCAACACGGTATGTTTTACTCACGTATCTATCTCCTTGTCAACGAACTTCTGTTTCCTGAACTCCATCATCGCAAAAGTTGAGCACTGAAAATCTACTCAACCCATACTTCACGACCTTCTTCGGCAGACTGATAAAGCGCGTCGAGGATTTTCATCACGTTCAGCACTTCTTCCCGCTTCACAATCAGCTCTTCTTTGCCCCGAAGCACTTGGACGAAATGCGCCGTTTCTCCCCAATGGCCACTGAACTCGACGTCCGGATCTTTGGGGACCTGGAGCGCTACGTTGGTCTGGTAGCTGCCCATATTTGTCACAAGGGTGAGCGGATCGAGCACCAGGCCTCCCTCAGTTCCCAGGATCATCGTATGTCCCATATTCTGAGGCACGTTCGCCGCCCAGCTTGTCTTGAAAGCGATTGTGGCCTGGTTCTCCAGGCGGATGAAGCCTGCGGCCATATCCTCCACATCGAACTCATGATAGTCGTATTTTCTCGGTGTGAGTACTCCGAGCGGCGCTCCACTGTCTGCCAGTGAGGTCGCAAGTCCCTCATCCCGATTACCAAATTTCGTGTAAGTCATGCTGCTCACCGCGAGCACTTTTGGGTTTCCCATGATCCAGAAAAGCAGATCGATCATATGCACGCCCAGATCATACACAGGTCCTGCCCCCGAGTGTTTCTTGATATGGAACTGGCCCCAGGTCGGGATGCCTCGCCGCCGCATGTAGTAGGTTTCCGCATAATACATCTCGCCGAGCTTGCCCGAATCGGCGATCTCTTTGGCCGCCTTTGAGCGATTCGAGAAGCGTTAACTCTGACCGACAAATAGGATACGGCCGGCTGACTCTGCGGTATCAAACATCTCGG
>JAJRTO010000189.1 GCA_024278235.1 Candidatus Poribacteria bacterium | reverse complement strand
ACGTGCTCGAAATACCCGTCAGATTGCACGGAAAATAGCATCAACAACCCAATTAGATGGAGCAAAACCAATCCCTCTTTAGTCTACTACCTTACGTTCTTCCTCCCTCATGTGAGCAAGTTCCAGGAACACACGGTAGCCCTCCAGATCCGGATCGGTGTCGAGGATGCGCTGGACGGACTCTGCATCACGTTCTCTCCCAGGGAATTCATCTGCCGCAGCCACGCACAACACGAAACGCGCAACGACACCACTCGCAGCACAAACATTGATATTCTATCAGCTCTTCTCTCCTCAGTCAACACTAACCTCCTGTCTGAAATTCGGGTTGTGAGTATTGACAATCGAGCCACAACATGATAGATTCTTCGTGTTACGGCAAGAGTTTAGCCTGTGAGTATGGATCGTATCATACGCAGTACAACATGAGGAGGTCGGTGTGAAAGTCCTATTCCTAACGCATTCTGCTGGTTTCAAACATGACTACCTTCCTGTTGCCAGTGAGGTGATTCCAGAGCTGGGGCGAGAGTCCGGACAGTTCGAGGCGACTGTTACAGACGATTGTTCATTGGTCAACGCTGAGAATCTCAAGGACTATGATGTGCTCATCTTTGCGACGACAGGGGAACTGCCCATGTCGGATGATCAGAAGCAGTCGATCCTCGATTTTGTCAGGTCTGGCAAAGGATTTGTTGGGATTCATAATGCCACCGATACGTTCTACGAATACGAACCTTATGGGGAGATGATCGGTGGATACTTCAGCGGCCATCCCTGGCATCAGGAGGTCGAGATACGGGTCGAGGATACGAACCATCCTGCCACAAGACACCTGGGCGAGAGTTTCAAGGTCGTGGATGAGATCTACACCCATCGGAACTGGTCACGTGATAAAACCCATGTGTTGATGTCTATCGTCAATGACTCCGTGGATATCAGCAAAGGAACCCGTGACGATCACGATTATGCGATGGGCTGGTGCCACAACTATGGTAAAGGGCGTGTCTTCTACACCGCACTGGGCCATCCGAAGGAATTGTGGCATCAAGATTTCTTTCAAAAGCATCTCCTGGAGGGGATTCTGTGGGCGGCTGGCAAAACACAGTAATTCTCATCGATAGGTTCTCTTAGCATGGGTCTGGTTATTTACCTCCTCATCCGCCTGCTGAGCATCCTATTCCAGATACTGCCACACTCTAGTGTCCTGAGATTGGGTAGCGCTCTGGGTGCTGTATGCTACCGTGTGCTTGGTGGGCGGCGTGAAATCACACTTGTCAATCTTCGACGCTCCCTGGGTTCTCAATATCATGAAGATCATCTTCAAGAGATCGCCCTGGAGAGTTTTCGAGAACTTGGCAAGACTTTCGCCGAATTTCTGTGTTTTCCCAAATGGGTCCGGCATGGACTCCACCGCTACGTGACGGTTCGGGGCGCATCGCATGTCCAGCAGGCGATGAGTGCAGGAAAGGGAGCGATTGTATTCATCGGGCACATCGGAAACTGGGAACTGCAAGCCCTTGTGTATGGCCAACTGCTCTCCCATCCCTCCGCAATTGCATTTCCATTGAAGAATCAAAGGCTCAATGACTGGGTGAACGAGTGTCGAGGTCTTACAGGATTGGAAGTCATCCCCAAATATCAGGCCGCTCGTCAGGTTTTTCGTCACCTGCGTGCCAATCATGCTGTCGGTTTCATCGCAGACCAGAACGCAGGGAGAGAAGGCGTATTTGTGGACCTGTTCGGGACCCTTGCCTCCTCCTCCCGTGGCCCAGTAACTTTTGCTCTGAAAACGGGTGCGCCGATCCTGATCTCACTGGATGAACGGCGTCCCGATGGGCACCATGTCCTTTCCATCTCAGAACCCTTCTATCCTGAATCCACCGGCAATCTGGAGTCCGACGTGCTTACGAACACCCAATTTCTTATGAAGTCTCTTGAATCGGCTATTCGTAGGAATCCGGGACAATGGATGTGGATGCATGACCGATGGAAGAGCCGTCCAGACAAGGCGTGGTTGATCCAACGAGCACGGAGGAAAGGGTATGAAACTGTTATTGTTGAGTGACGAGAAGCCCGGACACCTTACATCCTCCAGAGGCATCGCGCATTGTCTTCCTGAGACCGTTGTGGATGAATTTCCCATCCACTTCCGGAGTAAACGACGAGACAATCGGCTGCGTGTACTGGCACGGCTAACAAGTTGGGCATCCCCGGCGGATGCACGTATGGATCGATGGTTGAGATCGGCACTTACTCCCGAATGCTACACCGCTCTGCTCGAGCATCATGGGATCGATGCCGTCCTCTCGACAGGTTCCTCTATCGCTGCGGTCAATCTTTTCTGGGCGCGTATCCTGGGAGTCCCTTCATTGGTGTGCCGTCGTCCTTCCCCACTCGGGATACGCCATTTTGACAAGGTGATACTCCCTCGATACCAGTGGCCTCACCGCCCGCGTGAGAATGTGATCCAGACTTTGGGAATTCCCAACCAGATCACTCCTCTACTCCTGGCAGGATACCGGCCTAAAGAGAAACAAGTTCCATGCTTTGGCGTGTTTATCGGCGGGGACGATCCCTACTTTACGATAACGCCTGAGATGGCAGAAGCTTATGCACAGGCACTACTGCGAGCCGCTGAATCGTTGGGAGTGGTATTTGCGATAACGACTTCTCGTCGAACACCTCCTCCGATAGAACAGGTACTCATTGAGCGTCTGGCCCATCATGGACATTGTCTCCTGTTCGCTCCAGTGCATGTGGCACCGGAAACCATACCTGTCGGATACGATGGGGATCAGCCTGTGCCCACGATCATGGGGGTGAGCGACGTGTTGGTTGTCACGGAAGACAGCTACTCAATGATATGTGAAGCATTGAGCAGCAGCCGGCCCGTGGTCGTACTCCAGACAGATCGAAGGAGACGATCCGCCTTTGCTAAACGCCCTATCCTTCCCAAGCGTCAACAGGATTATAGGGTGATGGCACAAGACCATTGTCTCCTCTTTGCCGATGTTGATCACCTTGAAAGGCAGATCGAAGAGGCATTTACTCTGGGCTGGCCTCAACCTCCGCTACGTGATGCGGAACATGCTGCACAGCAGATCGCAGAGTGGCTACCCGGGTAGGATACTGTGGTAACGCGGTAAGCGTATGACAACTATCCGTCGCCTGTTATCGATCCCTATGCTGTTTTTTTTGCTAATGCACTCTGTCAATGCGGAAGATGGTGGAAACTTCCCACCGGAGAGATGGAGTTTCGAGGATCCGATCCCCGATTATGTTGGGAGTCGCGCCATCGCTGTTGGCAACGCATACACTGCCATCGCAGAAGGCGCAACCGCCGGTTTCTGGAATCCTGCAGGGCTTATTCAATCCCGGGGAGTTGCTCTGTTTGGACAGATGCGGTTGAACGGGCGTCAGGAATGGGCATTTGATCCGAAGTCCATCCGATTCTGCTATCGTCGATGGGCACTGTTTTGGGGGAACAAGATTGCCGTTCGTCTCCCCAAGCGTACCCCTGACTACAATTACTATGCCCTGGCATTCCGGCTTTCGGAGCGTGCAGCGTTTGGGATCGCCATGAGTTTTGAGCGACGCCACCCCTGGGATACCTATCAGTGGTTTGGCAGCCAGCCGAGGCTTCACCTGGGGATGCTATTCTATCCACGAAATTCGATCCGACTGGCGTTAGCGACTCATGGAACCCGGTCGTTGGACGTGGGGGCAGCATGGAATCAGAAGCACTGGCTGGCAGTCATGCGAGTACGGTGGCTGTCAGATGACGAGGGGAACACCTCAAAAAGCACCTCGTTCCTCTCCTCCATCTTCCGGCCTTCACCTTTCGCGCTTTACACCGGGTTGGAAAAACCGCTCTGGCATGGCCTCACAGCGAGACTTGGGATTTCTGCAGGTTCGCCGGCGGCTGGGCTTGGCTGGCGATGGCGGACACTTCATCTTGACTATGCCTGGATTCTTGAACATGATCAATCGATTCACTTTCTCTCACTGGAAATTGCACGGTAATACCGAATGTGGTTCAGGAAGGCGGGAAGATGGGAAGGCGGGAAGGCGGGAAAGTGAGATCTGTGTGTGAAAGAGTGCAATGATAAACTGCAAACAGTATAAACTTACCCGCCTGAGCATTGCTGTACTGCTCATCATGGGCATGCTGGTGCCTGCAGATGCGATCACCTGGGATGCGAAGCTCAGAGGGAAGCTCTCGTTGGCCGCCCTACTCGGGGCGATTGCCGTCTGGACAGAATGGCGAATCCACCGAGACCAACAACAACTCGATGGATTGCGGGAATCGATGGGCTTGCCACTCTCGTTTTACGGCTGGCGGGAAGGATTCGACACCCTGCGTCTGGAGTGCTACACGCGTGGGCATCTGCTGTTGCGGGATGGCGTTCTGTTTGAGTTTTGCGTGTTTCCTGCTCCGACACCGGAGGCATGCTCAGGGAATCCAAGATAGATAACGTCCTAAGCAAGTCGCTCCTGCGCATACTTCCGGAACGCTCCTCCGAATTCCGGATCCATCAAGGCAAAATCGAAGAAAGCTCGATAATAGCTTGGAAAGTTACCGACATCGTACCGCACTTCATCTTCCGCAAGTTTTACTCCCCAGACAGAATGCCCTGCCTTTAACATGAGACGTAGGGAGTCCGTGATCTGGACCTCGTTTCCTCGACCGGGAGGCGTCTCACGGATGTAATCGAATATCTCGGCACAGAACACGTAGCGTGCTGTGACAGCCAGGTTGCTGGGTGCCTCATCTTCGGATGGTTTTTCAACCAGATCCGCCACTTCAAAACGAGATCCAGGCTCTCCCCTGGGGGAGGCGATACCGTACTTGACAACGTCGGCTGGTGGGACTTCTCGAAACGCGATCACCGCACTGGCATCGGTTTCTGCGTGGGTACGAGACAATCGCTTGAGCAGCGATCCGGTGACATCCGAATGAATGATGGCATCACCCAGGCATACTATAAAAGGTTGCCCATCCACAAAGGGTTCTGCTAAACCGATGGCATCTGCTAACCCCTGT
>JAJRTO010000015.1 GCA_024278235.1 Candidatus Poribacteria bacterium | reverse complement strand
TCTTGGCTGTCTCCGTGAAAGGACAATACGAATGATATGGCCTGATCTCACACCTATTCTATCACCTATACGATGGGCAGTCGTCGGGGCTGTTGCAACGCGTTTATATATGCCGGAGCGCGTGACCCGGGACTTAGACATTGTCGTTGAGGCGACGAATGGTTCCGAGGTACGCAGCAAATTGCAGAGGGCTGGATTTGATTATCAGGGTGAATTGAGCATTGGCGGATCCTCATGGCAGATGCCTGACGATGAATTACTGGACGTGCTTGAGGGACACGACGCATGGTGGAAAGAAGCCATCAGCGAAGCCCAAGAAAATAGGGATGCTCAAGGCTTACCGGTTATCCCCATGCGTTACCTCATACTCGTCAAATTCCAGGCAGGTCGAGTCCAGGATATCGCTGATGTGACTCGAATGTTGGGACAGGCTTCCGGATCAACGTTGGACGCTGTACGTGTGCTTTTTGAACAATATGCATCCCAGGATAGGGAAGATCTGGAGAGCCTGATCGAACTGGGCCAACTAGAACTGGGACTGCGTGAGCAGAGCTAATGCCGTCTCGTATGCCTGATAGGTTACGCAGTCAAACAGTACGAGGCGGACTTCATCCAGAGGGGGTTCCTGTTCGAGAAACTCGATGACTGTCTTGATGGCAACACGAGCTGCCTGATCCACAGGATAGCCGTATACGCCGGTACTGATCGATGGGAACGCAATCGTACGTATTCCATGTTCCACAGCGAGTTCAAGGCTATTGCGGTAACAGTTAGCCAACAGTTCAGGCTCATCAGAATTGCCACCTCTCCAGACAGGCCCGACAGTGTGGATCACATACCGCGCCGGCAGATTTCCCGCCGTGGTGATCACCGCGTCCCCTGTTGGACATCCCCCCTGACGTGCGCGGATCTGCTTACACTCCTCAAGGATGGCCGGCCCCCCGGCGCGGTGGATCGCCCCATCGACACCCCCACCACCAAGAAGCGAGGAGTTTGCTGCATTGGCGATTGCGTCCACCTCCTGTTTCGTAATATCTCCCTGAACCAGTTGTAAACGGATATTCTTGATCAAACGTTCCATGTCAAACTGCCCTCCACCATCTAAGCGTTCAATAATGTGACAATATCGATTCTTTGAGACCAATCACAATATACTCCACAGGGTAGGCTTGCACATCTGCCCTGTCACTACGCGCAAATCGTCCCGTTTTTTCATCTCTTTTCTGAGGCAGTATTTTCGAAGGGATCTCGCGCTTGATAACCCTATCGAACTTGAACCCTGCATGCTGAAGGCTCTCAGCAAAGACCTCTGCATTAAGAATATCGACCTTCTTCAGTCTTGTATTGCCAATGACAAAACAACACCGGCCACCGGGCTTCAGAATTCTGAAACTCTCGTCAAATACCTCCTCCATATCGATGAAGAACGCCTCGATTTCACGTGCCATCTTCCGACTCTTTTCAGACATCTGTTCGACGACAGCCAGGGCGATTTGACTTCGCAATCTCCTCTGCTCATATGTCTTGTGTGCCGTACCGATGAACTCCCTCCGGTACACCTTGAGATCCGTTGCCAAATCGAGCCAGATGGTGGACAACTGATGTAGGTCCGCATATTCGTAACTGGTGACATAAGGGCTCGAACTCACGATCAGATCCACGCTTTCATCGGCCACAGGCTGGCACCTCGCGTCAGCAACCTGAACATTCAGGTGCTCTATGAGGTTCTGTCTGATTGTTGAAGGGACTACACTGAAAAAGGCCCGATTGCCTCGTACCATCTTTTTGAGATGTCTCTTCAACGCTAAACATGGCTTGATAGGTTTCTTCCGGAAATCCCTGGTGGGTTTGGTACTGCCCTGGAGCCATATCGAACAGTTCTTGAGAATGTGGCTAAAAGCAACTAGCAGAAAATCCCTGATGGTTTCGTCCTCTTCCTGACGGATGATTCTCAGGATTTTGCCGAGTTCGATCTGATGTTCCTCGGAAAACCAGTAATCGATGCGCTCCCGGTGCCCTATCGGAATCAACGGCTGAATATCCGTAGATCGCGAGTTGTCCAGGGACTCTATGATGGATATGAAGCGATCCGTTTTCTTGCTCAAATAATCCGGTTCGATGGGCGTCGATTTCACTCTGGTTATCAGGTGAGCAATTCGGTTGATATCGGTTCCGCTCGCTTTCAACCCTCTGGATATGGCGGTCACAATTGTGGTTCCACAGCCGGAAAACGGATCGTTGACGTGCACTTGTCCAGCGGCGATGTATTCATCGAACAACTTTTCAACGAGTTGTGGAATAAATTTAGCGGGATACCGATGATAGGAGTGTGTCCATTTGCCGGTATCTGAGGGTTTGTATTCGGCGAAGCTCCATCCTTTGTCGATTGATTTTGCCTGGAAGCATTGTAGGATATCGCCTGGGGATTTCATAGGATGTCCACGAAGGATGGGAAACTTACAGGGCAGGAAACCAAACATGGGTGCTTTCAGTCAGCATTTTGAAGTCCGCAATCCTCCGCATACTCTATCATCACCTGCACATTTTCGTATGGGCTCAACGGTGGTACTTCACATCCGGGGCCGACGACGTATTTCTCCCCTACCATCTGATGGCAGTCCGACAATGCCTGATAGACATCCTCTGGCGTGCTTTCAAGGAGATATTTCACTGGCTCGATGTTCCCCAGAATAGGTATCTCGGTTCCCAGTTTCTCACAGGTAAGACGAAGATCCGTTAAGAAATCAATATCGATCATATCAACCCCGAGGGTGGCGATATCATCCAACAGATGGTCGATATTGCCGCAGATGTGTAGTCGCACAGGACAGCCCATCTCATGAATGGCATTTACCATCTTTCTTTCATAAGGCAGGATGTATTCCCGGTACACATCGGGGCCAACAAGCGAAGCTGCTGCATCGCCAATCCCCATCATGTCGATTCCTGCCTCAATCTGGGCACGGGCGAAGTTGATTTCCATCTCGGTAACGAATTCAAACAGGTCCACGACGAACTGGGGATCATCCATCACATCCATCATCAGATCGAATCCGCGCAGATCAACCGCTTCGGCCATTGGGCCTTCAATCCATCCCAGGATCGGAATTTCTCCACCGATCTCCTCCCGAAATAGCTCCGCCCCTTTTACCCGATCATACATCCTGCCGCCACCCAGTGGATCGGGTTGCTCCATGCTGAGCAGTTGGCTTTTGTCCTTCAGTAGTGGGGCGTTGGGATCGTGTGCAGGAGGTTGATCTTCAAACCATCTCACCTGCGCCCCGCAATCCACGGTCTCCCTACATGGATCCGAGCATAAGGTTACGATGTCGAACCCGAAAGTTTCGCAGGTTTTCAGTTGTGCCTCCACCAGCACACGATAATCAGTCACATAATCATAATAATTCACGCCTGCCACCCGAGCCGCAAAGGTCATACAGATCGGCTGTACAGGCAATCTATCGACTGGTTTTCCCCGGAATAGGTTGAACATGCGTTCGTAGGCATTCATCGCTTGACCTCCAGGGGTTTCTTTTTCTGGCTCATCTGACTTGATTTTTCACTCCCCGTGATCTTTCAGCAGTTTCTTCGCCTCTGCTTTGTAGATCGGATCCCGGTGGTCTCCGTTGGGAAGTCCAAGTGCTTTCTGCCACTCTTGACGTGCCCGATCTTTTTTCTTGAGTTCCCAGAGCGTTTTTCCCAACTCAAGATGTGCAAACACCCAGTCGGGGCGGAGTTCAACGGCGCGCTCCAGATGCTCCAGCGCGTCATCCATCGAGACTTTGGGGAGACCACCAAACAGCTTCACCGCAAATTTTCGCAGAAACCAGTTGAGATTGCAGAGTTCACGATGATAAATGCCCACGGCTGCGTGTGCATTTGCGGCATTCGGATCGAGTTCTAATGCGCGATCCAGATGCTTCTTGACGTCCCGTGAGAGGCCCACCTTCTTCTTGCCACCTGAGAAGAGCGCGAGCCGTCCCAGAGCAGTCGCCATATCGATATGCGTCTGCGGATCATCAGGATACTTCCGGAGAGATTTCTGAGCAAACTTCAAAGCCTGCTCATATTGTTGCTTTGCTGATTTGTCTTTTCTGTCCTCCAGATCCTCGCCGACATCGATATAGCTTCGGACAATTTTGAACAGTATCCCCGGATAATCTGGTTGCGCTTCATAGACCTTCAAGTAGTACTCAAGTGCCTGAACATTGTCAAACTGCTGGTGCGCTTGCTCCGCCTTCGCAAACCATCTATCCGGTGAATCTGCTATTGCAGAGATGATGCAAAAGAAGAGAACCATAATAGGTCCCAGGGTTCGCATACCGTTCTCCATGATTTCTTTACGAATTCTCCGAATCGCCATGTGCCAACTCACGGGAACTTGCTTCCAGTGTACAGATACATTCGCGCCAGTACTCTATTGCATAGCGTCTCACAGGAGATTCTACCTGCTTTAGATCCAGGTAGTGTCCTATCCACCCGATCACAAAGTCGAGATGGGGCTTGAGGATCTTGCCGTCTGCGGCATCACAGCAGATGTTGAAAAAGTTCACCAGATCCTCATCTGTTACATGGAAGTCGACCTGACGATACAGGGCGATATTGACAATCAGGTGGCGAGTGATGAGATATGCCATGTCATCTCGTGCATCAGGAGGAAATTCAGCATCAAAGATACGATCTGCCGGGAGTGTATGAAGGTAATCGCTCCGGTATTGAATCTGATCCAGCATTTTATGCCCCATACTGAGTTCCCGTAAGCTGCTGATGGGGCGAGGAAGCGAATTGCTTTCGAGAGTCAATGGTGCTGCGGCAATATTCAGTTGCCCCCGTTCGATAGCATCCAGAAATCGTCGCTCATAGACATTGTAGATTTCAATACGTTCTTGTAGCTGGACGATACCGCCCATCTCTGTGGGGGAAACGAGCACGGCCTCCTCTCGGATTTTCTGTGCATACCGGAGGAGCCTCTTGAGCAGCGTATTACCGATCCGAAAGAAGAGGATGGTATCGTTATGGGTAAGGATCGTCGCCGATTCTTCGATATTACCCTTACTGGCATACTCTAAACCGAGGCTGACCGTGCCAAAAGCGCTCAGAATACTTCCTCTTGCTTCTTCACCAGAAGACAGATCTCGTGAACGTGTGACAAATAACTTGTGGGAAATGGCCGCGATCTGCTCCTGGACGTCATCTACTTTGTCTCGAGAGAAGATCCCTTGCTCCATGCCATAAACGGTCGTTTGGGATAGAAAGGAACGGGGGTTGACAGTTGCGATACGCGCTCTAGTCATCTTTTTTTTCATCCTCCCGTTTCAAAGGCAAATTGTCTAGATCCACCTCTTCAAAGAGTTCTTCCTCTGCCACTGCGAGTCCTGCCTCACGATCTCGCTTCCGGATGCGTTCATCACGCTCAGACTGTGCGGCCTCCAACCGCAACTCGTGTTCAAGTCCTTCATATTCTTCAGCACCGGGTTCTGGTTCAGTAAATAGAATCCGGAGAACGCTCATGAATATATCTTCGTCCGCTGCCCAGAGCATCTCCATCACAAGACGCACTTGCTCATCATCGTATTCAAGGCTTTCGAGACCAACCAACCCCGATTCGACAAACAGCCCTTTGTAATCACTTTTCAGGTCGATTCGATCACGGATCACTTCCACAAGGATGCGCAGATCAATTTCAGGGAGCAGACGCACCAGATCGTCTTCATCGCATTCCGCAAGCTCTATCAGCCAGAGACTGATCGCTTCCTGATCCAGTTTCCCATCTTTCCACACGCTCAAGTCGATCATTTCTTCGAGCTGTTCTCCAGAAACAGCACCAAGAATACCACATGCCAGACCTGTCCCTAGCATGGTTTGCATGATCTGGAGTAGATCCCCAGGGCTGCTATCCTGGATAAGAGCAGTGCCATCCGGTGCAAGATAATAGAGTTCCTCACGTTTTCGAGGATCCCGCGTCGATTCGATGATCTGGAGCTGCTGCTCGTGAGTGTAACTCTGGAATAGCTGAGTTGCTTCCCTCGGGGGCATCGTAAGCAACTGTTCTCCATCTATGTCAGGCTTCGTGATATTGTTGGATTTCACATGCCTTCCCTCCCACATCAAGTGTATCCTTGTGTACTTAGTATAATATAGCTGATAGCCTCCGGCCTGTCAAGCGATTTCGATCTTGCTTCTCCATGATAAATCGGGTATCATCTCTTTGCTTGGTGCTGTCAGATTCAGTGGGGCATGATTCTGATGAATTCAGTAACGATCTCCTTGTAGGGCATTGAAAGAGGATCCAATGAAATTATTTCGCTACAAAACGGGTGGTTCATATCAGATCAAGATTAGTGAGGAGATTTTCCACAAGTCTCGGGAACGGATGACAGCAGATCTCACCCATTTTTCTGAAGGAGATATTTCTGAGATCCAGAGGGCACGTCAGGAGTGGGAAACCTTGGCGGCAGAAAAAGATCTGAGTCAATACAACGATGGTGAGTTTAACGCGACAGAGATCTTTTCGATATTTATGGATGCATTGACGCAGCAGATGGCAAGTGATGGTGTGCCAGAGATCATTTCATACCGGCAACGTTGCGAAATTCCAGCGGATATCCGAAAGCAGATAGACAAGGCGTTTGATGGGTTTCAAACGATGGAGCGGCGTATCTTTGCGCGTAAAGCAGGGGATGAAACCGTCGTCTTTTCGCTTTTGGGCGGCCTGGGGAGAGCGTTGCAGATACTCTACACCGGTAAGAATGAGGAAATGCGTGCCTTCGAAGAGCAGGTGGTCCGCTATGTTGCTGGTGAGTCTTCCTCATCGCGCAAACTTCTCATGAAACTGATCAAGAAACACGGCGTCAAACATGAGGGCATCCGCCAGACAGTGTTTGCCATCCGGGATGAGATGCTGCTTGCCGAGTTGGCCTACAAGTCGCTCAATCAGTAAAAATGGGATCGTATGAACCGATAATTCGCTTGACGCTATGCTGTCGATGTGATAAGATTTTCCTACCATACCGAGAGAGGATTGAGCTGCGATTCAATGAAGACAGAAACGGAGTTTCGTCAGGACATTATAGAAATCGGCAAGCGCGTTTACAACAAAGGCTTTGTCGCATCCAACGATGGAAATATTAGTGTGCGCATCTCTGATGACGAGGTGCTGGCGACCCCCACAGGACGGAGCAAGGGCTTCCTAACGACGGATCAACTGGTCAAGGTCAAGATCACCGGTGAGAAGCTTGAGGGGTATCTGGAACCATCATCGGAGATTGCGTTCCATCTGCGTGTGTATCGTCTGCGGCCGGATGTCAGAGCTGTCGTACACGCGCATCCTCCCGTGTGTACCGCATATGCCGTGGCTGGTATTCCACTGGACAAGCCGGTACTCCCGGAAGCCGTGGTAACACTTGGCTGTATTCCAATCGCCCGGTATGGCACCCCTGGAACCGAGGAACTGGTTGAGGCCATTCAAGAGATCATCCCTCGTTGTGATGCGATACTGTTGGAGAATCACGGCGCGCTTTCTGTTGGCCCCGATGTGTTTGCTGCATACTACAAAATGGAGACAATGGAACACTTCGCTCACATCACCTGGATTGCAACAACCCTGGGGAAGGTGAATCTCATCGAAGGAGAAAATCTGCAAAAGCTATTTGAACTCCGCAGGCGTTTTGGACTTGGCGAAAAACCGCTCTGCGATGTATGTACCGTGCCTCTGGAACGACGGGCCCAACCGGAAGAGACAATTCATGAACCGATACAAACGGATGATGAGATCGCCGATATCGTAGCCCGTGTGACGACAAAGGTACTGGAAGCACTGAACGGATAGATGGTGGATGCGCGCAAGGTCCGCAACGGCCACGCAACACCGAGTATATTATTGATTCGTAATCTTTATGGGTCTTGTTCACAGGGGATCGCTTTGAATCTCCAATCTCTTGAAGGAGGAACTAGATGGCTGGTGAAGCACTTGGAATGATTGAAACCCGTGGATTGGTGGGCGCCATTGAGTCGGCAGATGCAATGGTTAAGGCCGCAAATGTCTCGCTTGTCGGCAAGGAGCAGATCGGGGGTGGCTACGTCACAGTCATGGTCCGAGGTGATGTTGGCGCTGTAAAAGCCGCAACGGAAGCGGGTGCTGAAGCTGCAAAAGCCGTTGGCGAACTGATCTCAGTGCACGTGATTCCACGTCCCCATGCGGAATTAGAAGCCATCCTGCCCATCGCGGGATAATCATGCATGAGGGAGTTCGACATGGCAGAAATCGATGAAGCGAGGATTCAAGAGATCGTCGCTCAGGTCGTGCAGAATTTGCGTGCACAAGGTGTGACAGCAAGCACCCTATCAGATGCTGGAAGCTCTGGAGCAGGCCAACTCGGGGTCTTTAGCGATGTGGATACGGCGGTTCAAGCTGCCAGTGATGCGCAGAAACAGTTGATGCAGGGGGGGATTGCACAGAGGAAAGAGATCGTGCAGGCTCTCCGCGAAACAGCGTTGAAACATGCTCAAGAGTTGGCTGAGCTTGCAGTACAGGAAACAGGATTAGGACGCGTCGAACACAAGGTCATCAAGAACGAAGGTGCAGCGCGTCTTAGTCCCGGTGTCGAGGATCTCGAATCACAGAGCTTCACCGGGGATAAGGGATTGCTCGCCGTGGAGTATGCCCCCTTTGGTGTTATCAACTCGGTGACTCCCACCACGAATCCGACATCAACGTTCATCAATCATGCGATTATCATGATCGCGGCCGGTAACTCGGTGGTGTTCAGTCCCCATCCAAACGCCAAGGGATGTTCGTTGCGTACGATGACTGTGCTCAATGAGGCGATCCGGAGCGTTGGCGGACCGGACAATCTGCTCGTTGGGATGGCAGAGCCCACGCTTCGTAGTGTCAAACAGATCATGGAGCATCCCGGCATTTCAATGGTTGTTGCCACAGGGGGACCGGGGGTTGTACGTGTGGCACTCGCTTCCGGGAAGAAAGCGATTGCCGCAGGTCCCGGAAATCCACCGGTGATTGTGGATGAAACGGCAGACATTCCAAAAGCAGCACGTGATATCGTTGAAGGTGCCAGTTTTGACAATGACATCCTATGTATCGGTGAAAAGGAGTTGTTCGTTCTCGACTCCGTTGCTGATGACCTGCTGCGTGAAATCGCCCGACAGGGGGGACACCTCGTCGGTAAACGTGAGATTCCGGCACTTGAGCAACTGCTTATCCAGGATGGGCATCCCAACAAGGATTTCATTGGCAAGGATGCGACCTATATCCTCGAACATGCACGCATTCAGGCTCCTGCCGATACGCGCCTGATACTGCTGGAAACCTCTCCGGATCACACATTTGTAGTTGAGGAATTCCTGATGCCGGTGCTGCCGGTAGTGCGTACCCGTAACTTTGATGACGCGGTTGAGTATGCCGTACGTGCAGAACAAGGAAATGGTCATACAGCCGTTGTCCATTCCCAGAGACTGGATCGCATTACGCAGTTTGCCCAGGCGATTCAAACGACGGTATTTGTCGCAAATGGGCCTTCGTATGCTGCCGCAGGTATCGAGGGGGAGGGATTCCTTTCAATGACCATCTCGGGGCCAACAGGAGAAGGCTTTACCCGCCCTCGAACCTTCACTCGACAGCGCCGGACGACCGTCGTTGGGGGGATTAGCGCCCAGTCACTACCACCCGTGATCTGAACAGAAGGCAGCCTTCCATGTCTTCCATTGAGAAACGGCAGGTTCGGGTTTTGATCTCCGGGCGTGTTCAAGGCGTTGGGTTCCGGATGTTTGCTCAGAGGCATGCAAGGCAGCTTGGTGTCACTGGGTTTGTCCGTAATGTGTCCACATCGCAGGTAGAAGTTGTCGCTGCCGGAGATCCAAAGAGTCTGGATAACTTTCTCTCCTTGTTGAGCCGTGGCCCCCAGTTGGCACGTGTCGATAGCATTCAAGTGGAAAAACTTCCCGTTCGGTCATTCACTAGCTTCTTTATTCGCTATTAGTTCGTCAATGCTTTTCCCGCAAGGTTCACAGTGCAATGCAATGGGCAAACGTCATGTTTGCTCAGGGCGGTCGCAGGGATCGCCCAGGGATGTTTCATGCCGATCACAACGTTGAGCGATATTCGCCTGGATGAAGAATCACTCCCTGATGCGGTGCTGTCTTCCTCTCAGCAGCTTTATTCCCCAACAGCTCCCCATCCACCGAAATCGGAGCTTGGTTGGCGCGACCGCTGGTGGATCGGTGGCAAACCGAGTCAGTGCGTTTCCATCCACTATTGGCTATTTGCTCAGCCAGAACAAGCCCTGGAAGCCGCCGAACTCGGGCGTCACCGACTATCAGCCCGTCGTATCATCATCGATGGGAAATCTGAGCCTCTCTATCAAAGGCTGGCGGCTGCTCCCTGCGGGGACGTCTGCTGGCAGGCGATTCAAAATATCCTGTTCGTGCGTGATAATGTCCTTGTCCTTGTTGCTGAATCGGGACAAAAGGTTTCTCTCGGTAAGATGCTCAGTATCGCCAACCGGATTGATACAAAGATCGCGCAGAGCTGCTGCAAACTTGCTTATGGCGACCCCATCCATCAAACACTTCCATGAAATCGGAACGTCGGATCTATCCCTCGTGGGCGGCAAGGCTCTTAACCTGGGCCAACTCACCCAGTCGGGATTTCGGGTTCCCGCTGGTTTTTGTGTAACCACAGAGGCTTACCGCACATCCCTTTTGCCAGACGGAGGATCACAGGAGATCAAGGTCGACTTTGAGTCCCCTGCGCTCAAGATCTCGGTGACCCTTGCTGAAGAAATCATCGCAGCCTATCATTCGATTGGCAGTGGCCGTGTTGCCGTACGCTCCTCTGCGACCGCAGAAGATCGGGAGGATGCCAGCTTCGCAGGACAGCAGGACACCTTTCTCAACGTGGAAGATGATATTGCCCTGCTTCGAGCGATTGAGGCATGCTGGGCATCACTCTGGACAGAGCGTGCGATTGTGTATCGTGAGGATCGCGGTTTGGATTCAGAGGAGCTGGCGATGGCTGTGATCGTGCAACAGATGGTCGATGCAGAGATCGCTGGTGTTCTGTTCTCGTTGGATCCTACGGGGAGTGGCGATCTGGTGATCGAATCGAGTTGGGGCCTGGGCGAAGCGACTGTTTCCGGACTGGTAACGCCTGACCATTTCCGTATCAGCCGTGAAGATGGTAGCATTCGAGATCAGCAAATCCACGACAAATCAACCATGGTGACCACTTCAGGTCCGTCGAGTGTACCGAGTAACAAACGAAACCAGCCCTCGCTGGGGGCAGCTCAACTGCAGCGATTGTGGCAGTTGGGCATGGATATAGAAGCAGCCTATGGATCCCCACAGGATATCGAATGGGCTTATGCGGATGGTCACTTTCATATCCTTCAGGCACGTCCTATTACAGCCATTGCCGAACTCTCCGAGATGACACTCCTGATACATGAGGAGGTCCGGAATTTACGTACCAGGATAGCTCCTGATGGTACTGTCTGGAGTCGCTTTAATCTGGCGGAGATCCTCCCGGCACCCTTGCCGATGACGTGGGGGATTGTGCGCCGCTTCATGTCAGGCCGAGGTGGATTTGGTCTCACTTACCGCGATCTAGGTTTTACACCTCATCCCGCTGTGGATGAGGAAAGCGTGCTCGATCTCATCGCCGGTCGCGTCTACTTCAATCTGTCAAGGGAACCGATGCTCTATTTCGATGGCTACCTGATGGGGCATGACTTCACTGAGTTGAAGCTGGATCCACAAAAAGCGATGTACCCTCGCGCAGGCGTTTCGATCAAGCGTACCGATGCTCGATTCTGGCTTAAATCTCCTTTCTACTTCTATCAAATGGTCACTTCAGATCGACGTATCAAACGGTTGCGCAAGCACTTCGACCATCATCTGAAGAGTCGGTTCCTGCCACAATTCCTGGCTTATGTGCAAGATGAAAAACAGCGTGATCTAAGCGTGCTCAGCCACGTGGAGGTCTATGCGATTTTCAAGGAACGGATCCAGGCCGTGTTGAACGATTTCGCTCGGGAAGCATTGAAAGCATCTGTGTTTGCAGCTCTCTCCTATGCGAACCTGGAGATGCTCATCGGCAAATGCTTCGGTGAAGAACATGCACCTCTTGCAAAAACGTTGGTCACTGGGCTTGAGGGAGATCTCACTGTAGAAACCAATCTGAATTTATGGAAAGTCGCCACAGGTGAAATGAGTATGGACGACTTTCTCTTTGCATATGGACATCGGGCCGTCAATGAGTTTGAACTTGCGCAACCCAGATGGCGTGAGGATCCCCAGTTCGTCATCCAGATGATCAGGCATTTCCGTCTCCACCCGGAGTCGAACCCGGCACAGAGGATCGATGCGCAACGGGCGGAGAGGCAAAAGGCAGAGACGACGCTCGCCGATCTCCCTGCGAGCAAACTCGCAGCAGGTCTGCGTCTTCAGATCCAACAGGAGTTGTAATTTGCACAACGTTATATGCCCTTCCGCGAGACGGCAAAGTTCTATCTCATGCTCGGGTATGAACTGATTCGTGAAGCGCTATTGGAACTCGATCGGCGTTTTAGCCTCAACGATGGGATTTTCTATCTCACGCCGGAAGAACTTCCCAGATTGCTCAATGGAGATCGGTTCGACGAGGTGCTCGCTGCCCGTCGATGGAGGCGCGATCAACTGCTGGAGATCGAAGTGCCCGATGTGCTTTTCAGTGATGATCTGGAAGCAATTGGCCGCCCACCCGATATTGAAGATCGAGATCAACTACATGGATTGGGCGTTTCCACAGGTGTTGCGACAGGGAGAGCTGTGGTCATGACAGAGCCCACCGCAGTGTCCGACCTGGAACCGGGATACGTCCTGGTTTGTCCATCCACGGACCCCGGCTGGACACCTCTGTTTCTAAATGCCGCCGCGCTGGTGATGGAACGTGGTGGTATGCTGTCACATGGAGCCGTTGTCGCAAGGGAATATGGTCTCCCAGCGGTCGTGAACATTCCCCATGCCGTGCAACGAATCCGGAACGGGCAGATGATGCGCGTTGATGGCTTCCGTGGCACCGTGGCGTTGGTAGAAGGCAGCGATGATCCTTCTTGAATCTCGAACCTCCTTCGTGATTGCACAGCTTCGTGATAGATTTGCTTGCTCTTTAGGCAAGTGCTCTTTAGGCAAGAATGTGATCGGCAAAACCCCTAACAGATCTTGGGTTGGAAGGATGGTGTCATGTCAGAATCGAAGCCAGAGGATGTTGAGCTTCTGGAAACTTGTCAGCAAACGTGTGAGCAGATCCGGCAGGAGGTGGGCAAGATCGTCGTAGGACAGCAGCGCGTGCTAACGGAACTACTCATGGCCATCTTGGCAGGAGGACATTCGCTGTTGGTCGGTGTGCCCGGGTTAGCCAAAACACTCTTGGTGGGAACACTCGCTCGCACGCTGTCCCTCAAGTTCAGCCGTATTCAGTTCACACCGGATCTGATGCCTGCTGATATTACGGGGACTGAGGTTCTACAGGACGATCCGGAGACTCGGGAACGTCGTTTCAAGTTCTTGCCTGGCCCTATCTTCTCAAACATCCTCCTTGCGGATGAGATCAACCGTACTCCACCCAAAACACAGGCTGCCCTACTGGAAGCGATGCAGGAACACAAAATCACAGTTGGTGGTATCGATTATCCGCTGGAGAGGCCATTCTTCGTGTTGGCTACTCAGAACCCTATCGAACAAGAAGGAACGTACCCCTTACCCGAAGCCCAACTCGACCGGTTTATGTTCCTGATTCACGTGGAGTATCCCAGCGAAGAGGAAGAACTTGAGATCATGAAGCAAAGCGCGGATATGGAATCCGTTGATATCCAGTCGGTCATGGATGCGGCACAACTGCTGAGGTTTCAATCACTGGTCCGCCGTATCCCGGTAGCGGACGCAGTCTATCAGTATGCCAGGAAGATCGTACGCTCTACACGTCCTCGCCAAAACGGTGACGAAACCGAAGAGTTTCACTTTGTCCACGAGTGGCTGAAATGGGGGGCCGGCCCTCGCGCGGCACAGCACCTCATTTTTGCTGCACGTGCTCGGGCCGCTCTCTATGGACAGCCCTATGTCGCGTGCGAGGATGTTGCGGACGTATGTACTCCGGTCCTACGACACCGTCTGATCCTGAGTTTTGCAGCGCAATCTGAGAATATCAAAGCGGACACCGTGATCGAGCGTCTACTGGAGAGTATCCCAATGTATCAAGATGTAGAACGGCAAACTTAATGCAAGCATCTGCCTTGCTTGACTTTCGTTAGGAAATGGGGTACACTTGCCCAAGATCCTGGAGAATCTGAGGAGAAAAAAGATGGCTTCAAACGAGGAAATTCAAGCGTATTTTGACCAGTTAGGGTTGACATACCAAAATGTAGGCGAAGGGATATGGGTTCTCAATCTGGAAGAACATGGGGTTGATAATCTGGTGATCAATCATGAACCACCGATCGTGGTGCTTAGAGTCAAGCTCAGGGAAGCTCCGAAGAAAAATCGAGAGGTGTTTTTCTCCCGGTTGCTGGAAATGAATGCAACGGATCTGGTACATGGTGCCTATGCTCTCGAAGATGAAAGCGTTGTGCTTGTGGACACACTTCAGTCGGAGCACCTTGACCTCAACGAATTAGAGGCATCGATCGACTCATTGACCCTCGCCGCAGTTCAAAACTACAAAGAACTTGTGGGCTATCTATAGAATGGAAGGTGGTTGTCATGGGAATCTTTGACCGTATTTCCACGATATTCAAAGCTAATGTCAATCATATGATCAGTAAAGCCGAAGATCCCGAAAAAATGCTCAACCAGATCACCGAAGAGATGCGAGAGCAGTTGGTAAAAGTCAAACAACAGGTCACTTCGGCGATTGCTGATGAAAAACGTCTTCAGAAACAGTATCGAAAGGAAAATGAAACCGCCCAGGAATGGGAACGTAAGGCCACACTCGCGCTTGAAAAAGGCAGTGAGGATCTTGCACGTGAAGCATTGGTACGTCGCAAAGAACACGCCAACCTGGCTGCGGAATACGAAGTACAGTGGAACAAGCAGAAGCAAGCTGTTGAGACCCTCAAAGAAAACCTGCGTAGTCTGGAGCGCAAGATCGACGAGGCCAACCGAAAGAAGGGCCTGTTGATAGCGCGACAGAAGCGGGCTCAAGCACAGAAACAGATCCACGAGACAATGGCGGGACTCAAAGACAGCAGTGCATTTGATAGCTTCGCACGTATGGAAGAGAAAGTTGAGGATACCGAAGCACGTGCAGACGCTGCTGAAGAGATGGCTGTCGATGAGGACGACATCCTCGAGGATCAGTTTGCGGCGCTTGAAGATACAGGCGACATCGATGCTGAATTGGCAGCACTCAAAACGAAATTGGACAAATCAGGAGACGCCTAGATGATACTCTCTGGGAAGCGGCTGCCCGGCAGCGTCCTTACACCTTTCGTATGGATGCTGGCAGTTGCTTCCCTTTCTCTGTTGATAGGCTGTGCTTTCCCTAAGCAAAAGTCGCAGATTCCGAAAGTCAATATTCAATTGAGGAACCCATTACCCACCGAGCGCAAAAACATCCCGGTTGCGCTCACCGTGCAGCAAGTACGCCAGATTGCCCCTGACTTCGCTATGGATGCGTACGTTGTTGTGGATCCGAATCAATCCGGAGAACTCATTCCCAGCCAAGCCGAAGATACTGATTACGATAGTGTTTTGGATACTCTCATCTTCCTTGTGGATATCGGTCCGGAGCAGACCCGTGAACTGGTGATCCACTATGAACCCCAGGACAAGCAGTTTACACTCGGCTATGACAGACGCACTCGTGCCGGTATATTCCCTGAATTGAAGGGTCCTGTCTGGGAATCCGAAAAGTCTGCTTATCGTCTTCTACGAGGTAATACCGTGGATGTCCTGGGAAAGCAAGAAACCGGTCTTCAACTGAACAACTGGGTTACACAGGCTAGAGAGGGTGTACGGTTGCCATCTTTGTTGAGTGAAAGCCCTATTGGCGTGGGTAGCTTTCGCCTCTGGGACAAGAAAGTCCTGGAGATGGATGCGAACCCCTATTTGCGTCTGCTGGTGAATGGACCGGTTCGCTCTAGCATCCAGATGATCGGCGAGGGCTTCCGTGCGGATCTCACGATCTATGCAGGACAATCCTGGATGGAGTACCGTATTCATTCCGGAGGCACAGGAGTCGCGGCCATGTTACCCGCCGAGAGTAAATTGATCCGCAATGAGGCAGACGGATTTGTTTATACCTGGGGGCAACAAACAACGGATGGATCCAATGATTGGCTGGGTCTTGCTCTGTTCTATTCTCCTGCACAACTGATGGACGTTGCCGAGCGATTGGATGACCCTCTCGTTCCGGGACAGGCACACGTTCTCAAGCTCAAACCTGATGTGGATGGACTCGTGACATATCGTGCTCTGGCAACCTGGGATCATGGTCACGAAGGTATTCAAGATGAGCAAGCGTTTGTGAAGCAACTCAGGCAACTCGCAGAGGAATTCCAGAACCCTCTTGACGTCCAGTTGAGTCTTCCGCCTGATGATTCGAAGAAGGAAAAGTAGCAGACACACACGCCGCTAAGCAAGTTTCACGTGAAACGTTGAACGTTAGAAAAGCATTGTAGTTGCAGGGTTCCTGGCATTTGGAGTTTGACATCCATTTCTGAATACTGCTTACATGGGATTCGATTTTTGCCTTCCGACTTGCAACGACTCGACACCCAAAGAAGAAGATGCAGAATTTTGAAATCAAAGTATGTGTCAAGGATCTGGAGGTTATCCGTCGTAACTGCCAGAAACTCGGAGCGGAATTCCAATGGGATCGGCGGCAATGCGACACCTATTTCCGGGTTCCTGAAGGTCGATTGAAGCTGAGAGAGGAAACGGATCGAGCCACCCTGATCGCTTATCAGCGACCTGACACGGAAGGTTCCCGCTGTTGTCAGTATGAGCTGTTTCCTGTCACGGATACGCGCGGGCTCAAACGCGCTCTCGCCATTTCTCCGGGGATACGGGTCATTGTGAGCAAACACAGAGAACTCTGGCTGTTCGGCCACACGCGCATCCATCTGGACCGTGTGAATGACTTAGGCACATTTGTCGAACTCGAGACCGTGATCGACACACAGACTCTTGCCGAGGCAGAGCACGAACATCAGAAGGTGTTTGACGCGCTCCGGCTCCGGGATGGGGGCACGATTGCTGAATCCTACTGTGATCTGATCGAACGATCAGAGAACTGTTAAACTGTGCATGCACCAGAAATCCACCGATGACTTATCCCACGGTTGCACTGAAACTTCAGGCCGAGGAACTCATTCGCACCGGTTATCCCCGTGTGTTTCAGAAGCAGATCGCCAGCAAAAAAGGAAAGATTTCGCCGGGGGATATTGTTGATGTGCTGGATTCCCGGGGCGCATTCGTTGCCCGGGGAACCGCCAACCCATATTCCCGTATCCTTGTGCGCATCCTTTCTTACGACCCCGATGAATCAATAGATAACGATTTCTTCTATGGCCGTCTCCGAGCCGCGAAGGAGCTGCGTGATCGATATGCCGTCGAAACGTCATACCGCGCCGTATTTTCAGAATCGGATAGATTACCGGGGCTGATTGTGGATCGGTTTGATGCATATCTCGTTTGTCAGATCGGGATGATGGGGATGGAAGTGCGGCGCGAAGCTATTTTTTCAATGCTGCAAGAACTCTATGCACCGAAAGGGATATTCGAGAAAAGCAGTGCCACCATGCGGAAACCGGAACATCTGACACCACGAGTCCAACTCATCGCTGGAGATTGCCCGGCTCTGATTCCATTTGAGCAGAACGATTTGATATTTCTCAACGATGTGATGCATGGTCAGAAGACAGGTTTCTTTCTCGATCAGCGAGATAACCGAGAGGCTGTGAGCCGCTATGTGCGCAAAGAGGATCATGTGCTGGATGGATTCTCGTATACGGGAGGCTTCTCGCTTATTGCTGCGAAAGCCGGTGCCAGGGTTACCGCATTTGACATATCAGAGCGTCCACTCAGAATTGCGCAGGAGGCGGCTGCCAGGAACGCTCTGCAGGATCGCTGTAACTTCCAGCAGGTGGACGCTTTTGCCAAGCTGCGAGAACTCGAGGAAGCTCAGGCGCAGTTCGACATGGTGATCTTGGATCCTCCTGCCTTTGCCAAGCATCGAGGCGTCTTGCCGAACGCGCTGCGTGGTTATCGGATCATCAACCGCCGGGCGATGAATCTCCTGCCAGAGGGAGGCATCCTGGTGAGTTGCTCCTGTACCCAGCAAGTAAGCGAAGGGATGTTTCTGGAGATGCTGAATCAAGCGGCGGATGATGTCAAGCGGGAGCTACGGTTACTCGAAGTTCGCAGGCAACCCTTTGATCATCCCGTGTTGGCATCCCTTCCTGAGACCCGCTACCTCAAATGTGTGATTGGCCAGATCATCTGACGAACTGAGCACAAACAAGATTTCAGCATCCATACGATCCGTATAGAACTGACAGAGAGGGGAATGCTATGCAAACGCG
>JAJRTO010000188.1 GCA_024278235.1 Candidatus Poribacteria bacterium | reverse complement strand
GGTGCAAGTGCGTGTGATACCCACGTCTGACCGGGACGCGCTGCTCACCCGGGCGGCGAAGATGCAGTCGGACACGACACCCATTGAGCAGGGGTTGTTGGCAGCGGAATGGGCCGATGCCGACGTGCTGATTACGGGCAGCTACACGAAGCAAGGAGAAGAATGGTCGCTGCAATCGCAGGTGTACCATCGCAAGGAGGGCAGCAAGGCGCGTCAGGAGATTCGGATTCAGGGGGACAGCGTGTATTATCTGCTGGATGAGTTTCCCATCCAGCTCTTCCAGCAGTTTGCAGGCACAGGCACGATTGCCATCACGACGGATTCGTGGCAGGCTTATGAAGCGTTTCGCAGGGGACACGAGGAGTTTGAGAACTACAACTTCTTCGGTGCGTTGGAATACTATGATAAGGCTCTGAAGCTGGACCCGACGCTGGCGCTGGCGTATGCGGAACAGAGCTATGTCTACTTCATGACAGGGCAGCCTGAGCTGGCAACAATGGCGATTCAGGCTGCTCAGAAATGGATACCGAAGGCTTCTCCGATGGAGCAACTTGCTATCCGTGCGCTTGCTTATAGCTGGGATTCTGAGGAGAATGAATACAGAAGCTGGGTTGCTTTGATGGAATCGTACGAGGTAGAGAAGCATATATTCTCCGCCCTTGAGAGTCTTGTCAACCTAGCACCCGGTGGTGTCTGGGATGAGCCTTTGATATATCTCATTCTTGCTTCTGCTGCTATGTACGAAGGTAACCGCGCAGAAGCAGATCGCCACAATCAACAATGGTTCAATGCGATACAACCAAGGATTCGTGCACATCCGGAAGACGTGTCCCTGCTCCATGAAACGGCCATGAATTGCCTGGTTATCAAAAAGCATGTGGACGAAGCGATTGGCATGGAACTGAAGGCCATTGAGCTTAACCCAGAGGAATCCTGGTATGGTCAACGGTATGTTCTCAGCAGACTGTACGAACTGCAGGGGGACATGGACCAGGCTTTACACTGGGCCATACAATCTATCCAACATCTACCCGACCCACGACGACTTCAGGAAGAAAACCGGAGGACTTTTTATGATGCTATGTGGTCCCATCTTGCCGACGCACTAGCCAGAGGAAAGATTCCACCTGAGCGACTCTTACGCTGGTGTGAACAGGTGTTGCATCTTCCCAAGTTACACCTACCCTATCGTGTTCGTACTCAATATCTCATTGCAGAAATCTACCATACGATGAACAACAAAACGGCAGTGGATAAGGTTCTGGCATCCATTGGTGCGTCATATGAGGATGATTGGATGGTAATCGGGCCGTTTGACACCTCTGAGCAACATCCATTTCCCGAAATACCTCCCTTTGAACTGTGTGCAAATCTGGAGGAGGCTCGTATGGGAATCCTAGATAGAGAAGTCCGATGGGAATCGTGGCGGGATGAGCAACCTCTAAATGGGCAGTTGGACATGAGTGATGTCTTCGAAAGAAAGTATCACGACGAATATGCCATCAGTGTTTCCTGCCCTGCCATTGTTTATAGCTGCATCTATGTGGATGTCCCCGCAGAGATAGAAGTCCAGGTACGCATAGGTTCTTCACGGATGAAGGTTTGGCTGAATGACAGCCTTTCACCTGTGATCGAGATCAAGGCAACACAGCCACCTATACTCGACAACCAGTTAAGCGATGTTTCGCTGGTAGCTGGTCTGAATAGGTTCCTCGTAGCTACTATATGGGGTCGCTGGCCATTTGACTTCTCCTTCCGCATCACCGACAGTGACGATAATCCGATACCAGGTCTGAAATATGCCTCAATGAAAGAGGTATTGGCATCAACCCACGAATGAATTCGCGGCTGAAAGCTCAGGTCGGTTGAAAACCGACTATACAGGAACGAATCCCCAGTCCGTTTCAACGGACTTCCGCTTTCAGCTTTGTATACCCCGTGTGGGTATAAGTAACACAGACAGCCTGTCCCCGCCAGACGGGTGGGGCACGGGTGCGCGTGATACCCACATCTGACTGGGATGCGCTGCTGACCCGGGCAGTGGCACCAAGCAGGGAGAGAAAACATGGTATGGAGATTGCACTGTTATGCACTTAACTAAATCAGCAATACTTAGCATATGGCTTGAGGTAGAATTAGGAGGAACTTATCATGAAGACAACTATGGTAACCATACTTTTAGTTCTGATCAGTATCTCTGTTACGGTGCAGACCGTTAGCTCTGAAGAATATCCCATACTCCCTGTGTTGATGGTGCCTGGACTCGGTGGGTATCCAATCAACTTCAGTACCATCAAAGCACGTCTGGTTCGGCATGGTTATCCAGCCAACTGGATTTACACCATTGCTCTTACGCCAAACGATATGATGTGTGATCCAGGGCATGTAGAACAAATCCACACGGCTGTCGAGAAAATCATCACAGAGACAGGTAGCCAACAGATTGATTTGATTGGCCACAGCAATGGTGGCGTCGATAACCTGAATTACATGCGCTATAGTTGGGGGACAGAGTATATCCGCAACTGGATTGCTTTAGGTAGCCCTCTCGTGGTGACCTGCCAGGGGAGTTTTGGTATGCGTCCTGATGATCCAACCCCAGGAAATGTTCTCTACACATCTATCTATTCGGCGGTTGATACTGTTGTCCCCCCCCGACTCTCAGTCCTGGAAGGTGCGCAGAATATCGAACTCCTCGACGTATCCCACAGTGGGTTGCTTTTCGATGAGGATGTATTTAACTACCTACTTGAGGCGCTTCATGGTCAAGGTTTGAATGATAACCTGAAGGCTGCTCCTGGATTCCTCCCTGGCAGTTCAAACAGCAATCCCATTGCTGGGAAAATTTCTATCACCTGGGGAAGGCTCAAAGGCATGTGAATACGAGTTCAACTGCCCTCGTTCAGTATGAGTGATTAGTTGGTGGGATGTTATTTCAGCAAGGGTTGATTAGCTAAGAGATCATTCCAAGCGGGTTTTACCGTTCCCAAATTTTTCTGTGATACCGGCCCCAATACCTGCAAACTTGCGGAGAACGCTGCAAGTTTGCAGGTATTGGGGCATATTATTTTCAATTGACAGAACCCTCAAAGGGTGATATGATAGCCACTGCGTAATCGATTACGCAGTGAGCGATAGGGTTCAGACTCTCATTCTGGTTATATCAAGTGCAGTTTGGAATGACAGTTTTTCCCTATCCCTGAGCAATGCTATCATCTTAACTGCAAACGGTATTATACGGAATGCAGTTTAAAATTGCCGCTTTGAGAAATCCCCCTCAATCCCCCTTTACGAAAGGGGGAGGCTGATCCCCCTTTGGCAAAGGGGGGGTCGGGGGGATTTGGGATCTGCCTTGTGCGGGTGCATTCTTAAACTGCAAACGGTATTACCTGATATTGCCGGGAGAGGAACCACAGTGAAAGTTAGCTGCATTCCGATTTGCCTCTTTGGAGACATGTTGCAGACAAAAACGATGTCTGTCGAAGATTGGATCAAGATGGCATCAGAGATTGGCCTGGATGGCATCGAGATGTATGAGCCATATCTGACAAGCTGGGATAAAGATGAGATTACCAGGCTATCTGATTCGGTACATGACGCAGGTCTTGAGATCTCTATGTTCACCAGCTATGCAGACTTCTCTAGTCCGGACCCGGTGATCTATTCAGAACAGGTCGCTCATGTAAGGCAGGTAGTCGATGCGGCTGTGGCTTTCAGGACAGGCATTGTGCGCATGACTGCCGGGTCATGGATCGAGGGGATCTGCCGGGAGGAGATCCTCAGCAACATTGCCAATGGTCTCAGAGACTGTCTCGATTATGCTGAAAGCTATGACGTGGCTTTGGCTCTGGAGGATCATCCAGAGGTCGGGACAAAGATAGCTGACTTTATGAGGATACTGGAATTGGCCGATGATGATCGGTTGAAAGTGAACCTGGACACCTCAAACCCCATGGTGTCGGGTGACAATGTCGTCGATCTGGTGGAACTTGTGAAGGATCGGGTCATACATGTCCACGCCAGTGATAGAAATCGCAACCTGGAGCATACAGTGGAAGGTGAGGGGAGTGTGGATTTTCCCGGTGTCTTCAGGATTCTGAAGACTGCAGGTTACGATGGCTGGATCTCGCTTGAGTCCGGTGGAAACAAAGGGAGCGAAGGTATTCGACAGGGTATGGACTATGTGAAACGTGTATGGCAGGAAGTCCGTTCATGAGAATTGATGCCGCCTATGGAGACGATGGTGGCGGTAACGAAGAAGCCGCACTTTTCTGGACAGGGAATCCACCCGACATTTATAAGAATGAAGCGGTGTGGGGAGACCTGACTTTCGGTGAGTTGTATGCAGTTTCACCCGCGAGCAACCTTTCCATCACCTGGGGACAAATTAAAAAAACAAACTAAGGATGGATGTATCTACCACCATGCAGGGAGGAGTCAACATGTTAGCACGCATCCTGTCGATGAGTCTGATAGCTGTACTCGCTCTGGGAAATGCTCTGGCACATGAACCCGGCTATGAGTACATCATTCCAAGAGCTACTGTGCCACCAACCATTGATGGCAGACTAGATGAACCCCTCTGGAAACTGTTTGACCCCGTCGAGGTCAAACTGGTCAACACAGGTGGTGACGTGGGCGACGAGTACATCTCTGATGCCTGGGCCGCCTATGATGATAGGAATATCTACGTGGCCTTCCTCAACAGAGAACCAAGTCCAAAGAAGATCACAACGGCGGCTCCCGGACATGATCAGGATGTCTGGAAAGACGATGAAAACGAATTGTTCATCGAACCAGCTAACACAGGGGCAAGACCCTACTATCATATTATGATCAATGCGGAGAATGTCACTCAGGATTCGCATACTGGCGCAGAAGAGGATGCCTGGGAACCTGCTCTCGAAAGTGCCACGTCCATCGGTACGGATAACTGGATCCTGGAAGTGAAGATACCTTTCTCGGACCTGGAGACGGATGCGGCTCCAGTTGGGGAGAGCTGGGGTTGGAATTTCAACCGTCACATTATGTCCGGAACAGACATCTGGACTGGTTGGAGTGAGACCGGGGCCTCTTTTCACACACCTGAGCGATTTGGAGATTTGACCTTCGGCACGATGGCGTTTGCCGTCCAGCCAACCGGGAAACTAGCAACCTCGTGGGCGGCGATCCGACGATAAAGCGCAATGTTACTACCACAGAAGTCAAGAGAATGCTAACCTTCCTAGACCAGCCTCTAGGATATGAATGATTTCTAGACCATCACAGAGGCGGTGGGCTGGCACGCGCTTTCCAAACTCCAAGGAGGATCACAAATGAAGGTTTGTCTGTTTGCTTTAAGTATTGCCATATTGATGGCAGGGCAGATTGTGCTGGCAAGTGAACCTGGTTTCGAGTATACTGCACCGGGAACCACCGAAGCACCTGTCATCGATGGCATCCTCGATGATGCGATTTGGGCTATAGCTCCCGAAGCGCGTGTCGAACATATCAACGACGATGCCGGTACCCCGGTGGATGCAGCATATGTTGCGATAGCAAAGGCTGCATATGATACGGACAATCTGTATGTTGCGTATCGCAACGGAGATCCCAATCCGGATCAGGTTACGACCACCGCTCCTGGACACGACCAGGACGTCTGGAAGGATGACGAGATTGAGATATTTATTGAGCCAGCGCTCGCAGGTACACAGCCATATTATCACATCATGATCAATGCGGCGAATACCACGCAAGACAGTGAGACTGGTGGAATCGAAGGGGCATGGGAACCAGCACTGGAGAGTGCGGTTCAGATCGAAGCAGATGCCTGGGTCGTTGAAATCAAGATACCCTTCGCTGACCTGGGTGAGAGTAGTGCCCCTGTCGGAGCACAATGGGGTTGGAATTTCAATCGCCACATCATGTCCGGTGTTGACATGTGGGTCGCGTGGTCTACCACCGGCGCAGGATTCCATACTCCGGAGCGATTTGGTGTGTTGACCTTTGGACCTACTGCGACAGCCGTTGAGCCAGTAGGCAAGTTGGCCGTGAGCTGGGGTAGTCTGAAAAAGTAGTGATCGCAGGCGGTCGTGCCAGGCGGTCGTGGCTCTTTCAGATCCAGGGAACCAAGCGCAAAGGAGTCTTGCGATTATCCACTCATGGGTTGTGGTTGCATCCGCAGGGCGAACAGGGACAGAAACCCGTCTTCTGGGACGCAGAGCATGACGGACCTCGGCTCTCGTACCGAGAAAACGGGTTTCTCTGTTTTTTCGTGGCCTGTGGGCGATCCTCGGTTTCATGCCCTGGATGGAGGAAACTCTGTTGCTGCGATTCGGAAGGAGATCTTCAAGCATGCTGAATCAAGGTTCTGTTTTACTATTTATCGTGCTCGTTTTGAGCATTACATCACCCATAGAAGCTCAAACTTATGTATCGGATGACTTCGAAAGCCCTGCGATCTCGGAAGGTTTGTGGGAAATCATCACCGGCGATTGGAAAACAGCCGACGGTGTGTTCCACCAGCTTGCACAAGGTGATCCGTGGCTTACAGCGATGATCACCAAAGACAGGTGGAGCGATGATTGGACGGAATATACCATTGAGGTGAGTGCAACTCAACTCGATGAGGGCGATCATCCGCTGAATATTCTGTTTCGCGTTCAGGAACCTGTACCGCAAGCATGGGCAGATAGGAACACGGCTCAAACACACATGTATCGCTGGATTGTGAATGGCTGGGACAACACGCTCTCACGACCCTACATTTACAATGCCGGAGCGACGACGATGTTGGCTGAAAAAGCCGTGACCCTGGACATCGGTACGTTCTATCGGCTCCGGCTCGAAGTAACGAACGCAGGCTTCCGTGGGTTCATTGACGATGAGGAATTCTTCGATGTCGAACATGCCGAATGGACGAACGGTCGTGTCGGTCTACAATCTTTTGGAGGTCTGGCAGACTTTGATGATTTTGTCGTCTACGGCCCAAATGGACTTGTAGTTGAACCACAAGATAAACTGGCCATGACCTGGGGGAGCCTAAAGACGCCATGACTCACAAGAGTCATTATCCAGGCTGTCAAACTGAAATGATTCAGGAGATCGCGGAGGATTTCAGAGATCACCCGGTCGTCACGGTCATTCCGTTCTGTGAACCGATGATTATGCAAGGGGACCACGCAGGGATCAGTGAGACCTCCTTCATGCTTTATTTGGAAAGAGATCTGGTTGACATGACGCGCATGGGTGAGGCCAACTATCAAGACCACGGTTGGACCGACACCAACTCCCCGGAAAAGGCGACCTGTGCCAAAGGAGAAGACGACGTGAATCAAGTCATCACATATCTGAAAAATGAAATTAAGAAATCTTTCAATAAGCTCTAAAAGCAGGGAGAAATAGACATGGATTGTACACGCCGTGATTTTCTTTTGGCCATGGGTGTTTCGGCAGCTTCATTGACGGCATCGAAGCAAGTTCCTGAAGCTGGGATAGGGGCTGACGCCGACAACAGGAGACCAAACATCCTCTTCATCCTTGCGGATGACCTCGGTTGGGCTGACGTCGGTTACCAGGGTTCAGAGATCACGACACCGAACATTGACCGACTTGCCGGAGAGGGCGTGCGGTTTGAGCAACATTATGTGATGCCCACGTGTACCCCAACGCGGGTCGGACTGATGACCGGTCAGTATCCCAGCCGATTCGGCGTCACGACGCCTGCTTATGGAAAGATTTTCGACGATGATACTGTCACACTCGCATCGGCGCTACGCGACAGCGGCTATTCCACCAGCATTTCGGGCAAATGGCACATGGGTTCCCCTCCAGAATATGTTCCCCGTAAATACGGATTCGATACTTCTTACGGATACTTTCATGGCCAGATTGATCCCTACACTCATCGTTACAAAACAGGTGACCGTTCGTGGCATCGTAACGACCAATTCATAGAGGAACAAGGACATGTCACAGACTTAATCACCAACGAGGCCGTGCGGGTCATCGAATCAGAACCTCAGAAACCTTTCTTTCTATATGTCGCTTACAGTGTTCCCCATTATCCATTGGATGAACCCGTTGAATGGACCTCCATGTACGAGGGCGAATTTGAGGAACCTTCACGGCAATGGTATGCCGCAAGCGTGACTCACATGGACAGCGGCGTTGGTCGTATCGTCGATGCACTGGAACGAACGGGGCAGCGAGAAGAAACTCTACTGGTGTTTGTGAGCGATAACGGTGCCCAGAAGAGTTGGCGTGATGACAAACAGTACGATGGTCGATACGCCAACAAGCCGCACAACGTGCTGGGTGATAATCGTCCCCTGCGTGGTTGGAAGGGGCAGGTGTATGAGGGCGGAATCCGCGTTCCGGCGTTGGCGAATTGGCCGGGAACGCTTCAAAAAGGGAAGGTCGCTGCACCGGTGCATATCGTGGACTGGATGCCAACATTCTGCCAGTTAGCGGGTTACAACCAGGATCGGGATTTGAATTGGGACGGTCAAGACGTTTGGCCGCTGATAGAGGGACAAACTACCACTCAAGTCGATCCGTGCATGCTATATTGGAAAACGCCGAACTCCTCGGCCCTCCGGTATGGTGACTGGAAGCTGATTGTTTTCAACAGTGACGAGAAGGCCGAACTGTATGACCTTGCCGCGGATCCTTACGAAAAACAGGATCTGGCCCAGCAGCATCCAGGGCGTGTTGCCGATTTGAAGGTGCTACTGGAAGAATTACGCAAGAGCGACCGCAACCGATGACACCGTCAGAAACATCTTCACACAAACAGGGGTCGGTACTTCAGTCACGTGTCCCGGTGCTGTCAGTTCGCCTGTCTGTGGATCAATACGGAATAGAACGATATTGTCCGTATCTTGATTCGCTGCAAACAAGAAAGTCCCCGTCGGATCCAGAGCGAAATTACGCGGATTTTCCCCTTGAGTGGATTCGTAACCGACACATGTAAGTTCACCGGTCTCCTCGTCAACGGAGTAGATCACGATACTGTCGTGGCCACGGTTAGAACCGTAGACAAACTTCCCTGATGGATGAACATGTATGTCAGCGCAGTGACTCCTCCCTTCAAAGCCTTCCGGAAGTGTTGAAATCGTCTGAATTTCGCGGAGTATGCCATCCGTCGCATGATACGTGAACGCGGTCACGGTGGAATCCAGCTCATTGATCACATAGGCATATTTCCCATTGGGATGGAACGCGAAATGACGAGGGCCAGCACCCGGATGGACCTGCACCCAGGGTTCATCGTTCGGCACTAACTTCCCCTCTGCAAAATCGAGTCGGTAGATCAAGATCTTATCGAGACCCAGATCGGGTGCGAAGGCGTATCGGTTGGCAGGATCCAGGATGATCGAATGTGCATGCGGCCCCTCCTGGCGTTGAGGGTTGACACTGGAGCCTTCATGCTGAATGAAATCGGTGGCTTCTCCCAATCGCCCATCATCCTTTATGGGAAGGATAGCCACACTGCCTCCCCCGTAATTCGCCACCAGGACATATTGACCGGTTTGATCTACGCTCAGATGGCATGGGCCGGCCCCACGTGTGACCTGCTGATTGAGATAGGCTAGTTCCCCGGTCTGCGGGTTGATCGAGAACGCGCTGACACCTCCGCTTCGCTGACCACCGGAGTCTGCTATTTCACTCACCGCATAGAGATGGTGCTGCCCGGGATCGATGGCCAGGAAAGATGGATTGACGATTCCTGATGTCGTGCTAATGTGCGTGAGAGCACCGGTGGACGGTTCCATGCGGTAGACATAGATCCCTTCGCTGTCACCACGGGTGTAAGTTCCAACATAGACAAAAAGCTGTTCGTGTGCCATTATCTCACCCTTCTAAAATGTCTGGATTCTCTGGGTCATAAGCAAGGTTTGAACGAATGGAAAACCTGCATTTGGCAGTACGCTCGGTGAATGGACTCGATCACCGCTGGTTGCGTGATAGAAAGGAGATCGTTATATCCCTTCACGTCGCAGGGATGATCCGCAAAACGCTCGCCGCGAAAATCCGCCTCGCTGAGCGGATGGGACTGGATCATCGTTCCCATCGCACCATCGAGGATGAGGATACGTTCTTTCAGTAGCTCTGTGATTTTTTTCATGAATCGTTCCAGGGCACTGGAGAGGCAGAGATACTCTAAACGGTATCCGGTACTCTCCGAGCACCCATCCTACACATTGAACAGCGCTCGATTCGCATAGATGGGAGATCGCGTTCGAAGGCACAACGCGATGGCGTCGCTGGGGCGGCAATCCACCGCTTGCAGTTCCCCCTGGCTACGGAGTATCATCATCGCATGGAATGTTGTCTGCTCCAACTTGGTGATGACAGTGCATTCCACCTGCATCCCACCTGTTTCGACCAGATTCTGCATCAGATCGTGGGTCATGGGACGTGGGGTTGACTGATTCTCCAGGGCCATACGAATCGCGTTGCCTTCTGCCACTCCCACATAGATATGGAGTTGGTGTCCCTCTTCATCGCTGATCTGTATGACAGGGATGTTATTGGGTTGATCACAGTGTACCGTATCCACGGAGACGAGAGTCAATGCATCCGATTTAAGCTGTTCCAGGGTCTCCGAAGACAACGATTTCTCGAGATCACGGGTATCCATTTCGCCCAGTGCACCCAATGTGAACGTGCTGCCAAGCATACTGACAGCCCCGACCTTCATGAATTCTCGTCGATTGAATGATCTCTTTGGCATGCCACTTCCTCTCTGGTTTCAGGTCACAGTTCTTGGCCGTTGGCAGTACAACTAAAGTCATGGAGGTTCTGAATTTGGCCTAATTATAGCACGGTGCTCTGGAGGTGGTCAAGCGGGCAGCAGCATCGGTCATTGGTGGATTTTTGTTCCAGAGACCGCTGCTTTCATGATAGAATAATTTGGCTCGGGGTGGAAATAAGATGCCAGTAGCCGACAAATCGGATGAACCAATGATTCCCGCACCCCATTGAAAATCGTAGAATGACGTGCCAACACTTGTGGATAATCACCAAAGCACTCAACTTGCGGAACTCTCCAGAACATAGTATGATGTATGGTAATACTGGAGGTGAAAACATGAGTACCACAAAGGTTGCATTGGAGGTTTGATACACAGTTATGAATGCAATAGATACCTTTAGAATGGATAAAAAAACTCTTTCAGTCATATCACTTTCTGAGAAATCAGATGAAAAGAAATATTGGTTTCTAAAACACCACACGAACGCTTGGAAGCTGTCGAATTGATGCGGCAGATTAACTATGGTTACAATCCAATTACCTCCCGACTTCAAAGAATTCTTGAAGTTGCTCAACTCACATCAAGTTGAATACCTTCTCATTGGTGGATATGCCGTTGGCTATCATGGCTACCCGCGTGCAACCGCCGACATGGATTTATGGAAGGATCTGGATGATTTAGAGCATCTTTGAGATCCTAACGTTTATGAGTCCGTACGAGATGAGTGTAAGGAAGCGTATGACACGATACATACTCGTATTTTGCTCGATGTTTCTGTTTGCCATAACCACGAGATATACTAGCGATCTTGGTTGGGCTGCTGACAGTGAGAGCACATTGAAGCCTCTGTTCCGTATGGATCCGTTGAATGGATATTTCTTCACAATGGATGAGGTGAAACTCCCTCTTGCCCTCACCAAATATGAATACAATGATCTGTATGGATCAGATCATCTGAATGTGGTTGTCCGGATGCGTCATTCGCAAGGCCCCATTGTTTTTGAGGGGACGATCCCCGATGATGGTGATGTGGAGCCAATCGGACGGGAGAGTCGTATCACTCAGGATTTCCTGATTCCCATCCCGAAGCGTGGCGTTTACTATCTGGAGTTGAATAACTCCTTCGATTATACCTTCGGTATCGAGGAAATTCCCGAGAAGTTCGTGTTGCAAGCCCCTCTGACACTCTATGATCGACAGCTTACGGATCGCTCGACGGATCTCTACTTCCAGGCCGTTGCAGGAGATTTCAACCTAACAGTACGGTCAGATCATACCAAGAACTTCGACTGCACGATCTACGACTCCGAGGATCGGGAGGTCGGGCGTATTCCCATTCGAGAGGAAAGCCAACCTGTGGTCGTTCATCTCCGAGTGGATCAAGAGCAGAAGGGCGGCTTCTGGCGGATTCATTTCCCTATCCAGGATTGTGCCATCACCTCAGACCGCATCCGCTATTTTAGCCTGGCCCCATCGCAACTGTTCAATCCGGATTGTAAGGACACCGGAGAACTGTTCTTACGAAGCAATCATACTGCCTATGTTCAGCCCTTGAAGGACATCCTCACGATAGAGCTTGCCAAGTACGATTTCAATCTCTACCCCGGTGCGGATGAAATGGCGATAGTTCTCTATGAGTTAAACGGTGAACCCGTCCGTCGCGTTCACGTACCCGATTTTGATGATACGACGGTCACTCATGTTCGGTACAGCAGTTATCATCGCTACGATTTTCCCGTGACGCCCGGTCAGATCTACCAGCTCGATTTCGTGATGGATGGGGTTGACTTCAATTATGACTTCAAGGCGGCGGATGCGAGGGTGATGTTGCGGGCCGGACGCATTTTCCTGAATGATCGGTGGGCCCGGCTGCGCCTGTATTTTTACGCCCCTGAAGGAGGATTCTCCCTGGATGCCGTTGGAATACCTCCCCTGCCATCTTATCTCCAGCCGATGCGTCTATTCACGGCTCAAGGGAGTAAGGTTGCTGAACTGATGGTTGTCGAGGGAGAAAAGATGATCGAGGTCCCTGAAGCGGAGGTAGGCCAGATCTGGGTACTGGAATTGCGCTCTCAGGGCATAGAGTTGAGAACAAGTGGCATCTCCGCGTTTAGTGTCGATCCGGATCTGCTCTTCACGCTCCCAACTTCACGCTCGGATGGCTCCATGATCACAGATACGGATAATGGAGCCATCACCGATACGACCCCGCCCGACACTTTCATTGTAGGTTCTCCGCAATGGCAGGATGGAAAAGTAACCATCCGGTTCGGCGGGACGGATCTCCGAACGCAGGCATACAAATTGCAATACTTGTGTGAGCTTAACGATGAGCGCGTTCGCTCAAGTGGATCGGAGACGAGTTATGCGGATCTGGGAAGCGGGAGATACACGTTTCAGGTGCAGGCGATGGATGAGGCTGGGAATCTCGATCCAACGCCTGCTTCTGTTGAATTTATCGTGCCGGGCTATCGTGTGACATCGTGGATCACCGGGGGCATCGCAGCCCTGGTACTACTAATAGGTGGCTACCTGATCTATCGAAACAGCCGAGGCAAGGGTCCGGGAACCATTTCTAAAGACTCCCGAACGCCCAACGTTACAGTATCTATCAATTCGCTTTTGCACTGGCTGGATGCGATGCAGAATCAACTTCACCGACTCCGAAACCAGCTCCCGCTGATAACAGAAGCTACTTTTCTTCGGACGATTCTCGGAGAGCAAAACATGGAAGACGTGCAGAGGACCTATCAGCGAATCATAGAATTGCAGGAACAGTTGATAGGAACACTGAGTGGTTATCGGCAGATACGGACCCTTTCCACAGGAGCAAGATGGATGGTGGAATGTATCAACCGGGCTGCAAATGTCCTGCATAAACTGAACACGATCATTCCCGAACTGCACCAGGCGTCGGAGAAAGACGATCAGAAGGCAGCCCTATCCAGGATGCGTGAGATTCATCTCCTCATCGAGCCTATCATAACAGATAATAACCCCTGTACCAGGGCTTTATCGGATGTGGAACTCCCTGACTGGCTCATGGGAATTACAGAAACCTGTGAAGCTGATGTGAGTGTGAATGCAGATCCTCTGACCGTGTCGACAGATCCGGAAGCGCTGGGCCATGTCATCCGGAATCTACTCAGGAACGCCGTTGAGGCAAAAGCCAGTCATATTGAAATCACCGTGACACGACAACAAAACGATGTGTGTATTCGGATACGGGACGATGGAAGAGGTATTGCTGAGCCGATCCTTCAGCAACTCCAATCGGGTGAATCTCTCACAACAAAACCTCGGGGAGGCGGCATTGGGTTATGGGACGTCCGCAATGTGATGAACTACCTGGGTGCTCGATGGACGATTGAGAGTGAGGGAGCGGGATGTGGAGCCACGGTGACGCTGTATTTGCCGGGGCGTACATAGAGAATTCGTAACATGATCCGTTTACTCTACATAGAAGATGTTTCCCTCTGGCAGAGCTTCGTGCAGCAGATATTCCAGGAGGATCCCGCTGTGGAGATCGCCTTTGCAGGGGACACCTCCACGGCACGGACGATGCTTGACACGCATCGTCCGAATATCATCCTGCTCGATTTGGGACTTCCTGATCAGCCCGGTGGAGCGGAATCCTCTGAGCATGGTCTCAAGCTACTTCAGCAGATTTGCCTATGGAATTCCAGAGTTCCTGTGATTGTCGTCACCCAACATGGGACAGAAGTACCACTTGCCGTTCAGGCCATGAAATTGGGGGCCGTGGATTACATCCTGAAACGCGATGAGCCTTCTGTCTTCGATGAGATCAGACTTCAGGTGCATAAATACTATCGAACGGTCGCCGAGCAAGAGCGGCTTGAAACAGAGAACCAGGCCCGCGCTGAGGCATTGCAGGGGCTGCGAAATCCACTCCATGTGGAGCATTTTGGCGGACTGATTGGCGGTTCATCCGTCATGCAGTCCATCTATGGGATGGTGGAACGTATCGCCAGGACGGATGCAACGGTGCTTTTGTTGGGCGAACGTGGCACTGGCAAGAACTTGCTGGCGAAAACCATCCATGAACAGAGCCATCGTGCAGACCGGCTTTTCTATCCCGTCTCCATGCCCCGTTTTGAGTCGAACGAGCTACTCTTGGATGAGATGTTTGGGCATGTGAAAGGTGCGTTTACGGGGGCGACGAGTGGCCGTGAGGGCATCTTCGAACATGCGAACGGAGGAACGGTCTTTCTGGATGAAATCGGCGAAATCGACCGAAACATTCAGGCAAAGCTGTTGCAAGTTATCGAGGATAAGAGCTTCAAACGCGTGGGGGACAATCAGCTTCGGGAAGTGGATGTACGCCTCATCGCCGCGACCAATCGGGATTTGACACAAGCCGTCGCCGAAGACCGGTTCCGTGCGGATCTGTATGACCGTCTGAATGTGATCAGCATCACGCTGCCGCCCCTGCGGGAACGTAGAGAAGATCTGCTGCTGCTGATCCCACATTTTTTGGAACAGTATTGCACCGAGTATCGTAAGGAACAGGTGGTGGGATTTACCTCCGAAGCGTTGCAGTTTCTACAGAGCTACCACTATCCTGGAAATGTGCGCGAACTGAAGCATTTTATTGAACGCGCTGTGGTGCTGTGCCAGGATACGCATATCGGTGTCGAACAACTCCCCACAGAACTTCGCTCTGCTCCTGTGATGAATACCCCTCCTTTGAATCATCGTCAACAACATCTCCTACAACTGATGGAATCCGGGGCGATGAATTCCATCACCAATCAATCGTATCGCAAACTGGTCTACATCGGCCACAACACAGCGCACCGGGATTTGACCGAACTTGTGGAACACGGCTATCTCATCCCGGAGGGAGCCGGGCGGAGCACGCATTATCATTTGAGTGGGAACGGACCGTAACCTCCCACATGACAACTCAGGGCAAGATATGCTAGAATAATCCTGGAAAGTCAGAAATCCCCCAGGGGGCATGAGATACGCGTAGAGCAGGCAGCCTCGCCGGTTCCATCGGTTGTTCCTGCGAACAAGCTGGGCAGCATGCTCTACGCGTGGGGAATTTAGAAGTTGTGCAAGTCCCTTCTTGTGTGGAAAACAGGAGGCTATCCTCGGATTCATGGACTGGTGGATCTACTCACCCTATGTTCTAGCCATGAGCCAACCTTGTCATCATTGAGAGTAGACTGCCAAGTTCTCGACCAGTACTACACGGCAACCCGATACCCCAGCGCGAGTATTCCACGCCCTAACGAGGTAGATGCTAATGACGCCTTCATCTGTGCATCACGGATGCTGGATCAGATAGCTGCCCTGCTTTTCCTTTCATCCCCCTAATCATCCTATCATCCTCTAATCATCCTACCCTGCGAAAACCCAGACGCTGTAAGACCGGCGGGTGGATTCTGTGCTGGAATCATCCTGGGATGATCTGCTGAAAAGGTGCACGTCGGCGTATGAGAACGAAGAAAATCCAACGTACCATCGGAGAACAACACCAGACCCGTATCGGCATAGGATTTGCTGAAGATAAGGGACGGGAATCTGATTCACCCACAGTCCAGTTCACAAGGAGGTCCCAGTGATATCTAGAGAACATACGCT
>JAJRTO010000187.1 GCA_024278235.1 Candidatus Poribacteria bacterium | reverse complement strand
TTCAACCTCACACGCACGTGTCCACCTATCTGTCCTGGTTTTGCACCAGCGGGAGAAAACTCCTATATAGTTTGCGTTTCCAGCATTTGAAACGTATCAGGCTATTACCGGAGAAACTGATGACATCACATGTGTTGTATTGTCTATGAACTGATAGGTCAATCAACGTATAAACCCATGAATTCATGGGTTTGAGGACCATCAGGCTGTTTGCTATCATACATGGGAACCAACTTCTGAAGCCCGCTTATGATGACAGGAATCATCGCATGTGTGTAGGTGTTTGTAGATGAGGGATATTGAGGTGACCCTCAATATCCCACAACACGAGAAGATTCGAATCGTCAGGAGGGCATTTGGTTATCGAATCTCCCATATCTTTCACACATGCCCTGCTAAACGCAAATGCTGTGCCAATTCTTGCCCACGGTGCAGATAACTTCACAAACTCTTACCAGTACTGGATTATCAGGTATTACCGTCTCCAGAAGTGCAAATGTGAATATCCCCGAAACGTTTCGGGCGCACAACATAGATGTTTACCAACTGAAACAGCGGTGATTCCAGCATGCTGGGGCCGTGTTCCAATCCTGGTACTGCTTTACTTCAGCGTTAAAAAGCGCACGCTTTTGCAGTCTTAACTGAAAATCATTGCCCAGTTCATTATCCAGGATCGGGCTTACCCCTGATGAGAAGCGAGAAACGACGTGTGCTGAGCGCATGGCACGAACATTGCGACGGCTCCGGGCATAACTCACCGACACAGGTGAGAATCTCCCACGACATGAGGGTAACTACATGGCCAGTAAGAGGATCTATCATATCCTTTGTGAGCGGATTTTAGCAGAGGACATTGCGGTCCCTCTGGATGTACTGCTCGTGGATCTGTGGTACCTGGATGACATCATTGTGAATTGGAGCAATAAGGACCGGCAGTATGCCCTTGCAGGCGGGCTACTCCGTCGTAAGTTTGTCAATGATGCCAATACATCGTTAAGGTTGGCGAGCCTATGGATGCGTTTGCGGAGCGTCTATAACTTTCGACACTTATCCCATGTACTCGATTTTGCGGATAACATCTATACTTATGCCCGACAGCAAACCATCAACCCGGCATTTGCACATAGAAACATCATCTCTGAGAGGGAGTAAGCGCTATCCATGATATAGAAATCCATATATCGAGTAATTGACATCATTGGAAGGAGGTGGTATACTAAGATTACATCCCCTCCGTGTGCCCGCATTGCTTGTTTCCACCGATGAAGTAGATTCCGTGGTGAGGGATATGAAATTGAGGCTTGCATGAACGGCGGGAAGTCTCTGCAAGAATACCATCGTCAGGCATATCGTCTTCAAGATATGGTCGCTGTCTGTCCATCAATGCAGCAGGTTTTATCTGTTGCGCTGCAGATTGTGGACGTGCCAACGGCGAATGTGTTGCTGATCGGTGAAACAGGTACGGGTAAAGATACGCTTGCCAAATGTTTGCATTACAGCAGTTCCCGATGGGATCAACCCTTTGTTCCCATCAATTGTGCTGCTATCCCGGAGGCCCTGCTTGAAAGTGAACTGTTCGGGCATGAACCAGGAGCCTTCACAGGAGCGCGAGGACGTAAGCAGGGATTGCTGGAGATAGCCGCCGGTGGAACAGTTTTTCTCAATGAGATTGCTGATATGTCCCTCTCTCTCCAGGCCAAGCTTCTCGCTGCGACCGAGGATCTCCACTTCTATCGGGTTGGGGGCACCGAGCTGGTGCAATACAATGCGCGGATCATCGCAGCGATAAACCGAAATATACAAGATGCCATCCTTGATCGAAGTTTCCGTGCTGATCTCTATTATCGATTGAATACCATCCAACTGCGGTTACCGCCATTGCGGGAACGTAAGGAAGATCTTCTTCCTCTCGCAAAGCTGTTTATCCAAGAAATGTGTGAGCGACACGGGCGCCTCCCTGTCCGGGAACTCACGCATGAGGTCCTGGAATGTCTGCGTAAACATCGGTGGCCCGGAAACATCCGGGAATTGAGACAGGTCATCGAACGCGCTGTGATCCTTAGCCGAACCGACAAGATTACTGTGGATGATATCCTGATCGACACTGTTCGACTGGCTCCAGGCATACAGATTACGGAAGAGGGCAACATCAAGGTCGAATTCCCTCCAGATGGCATCGCATTGGAGACAGTAGAACGTATCCTGATCGAACGGGCACTACAGGCCGCTCACGGGGTTCAAGCACATGCTGCAAAGTTACTTCATATCAGTCGTGATACGTTACGTTATCGGATACAAAAATACGGCCTAACGGGAACGAACCCACATGGCGATAAGATGGGGTAATGCGCCTTATTACCGAAAAACGAGAGTTTACCAGAATCCAGTTGCATTTCCCTGTGCAATGGCAACGATTAAGCGTTGAGGAACACGAACAGTGGAAACCAATGGTTCTTCGACAATCGACCCATGATCGCCGAAAGTTCTTCTTTAGATCGACAGACATTCCCAATTTCCCACGGGATACAGCCCGGCCTGCCGAAATTGCTATCCTGCAATCACTTCAACAGCTCCATCAGAAAGTAGATCGACTCTTTGAACTGTTGTACCCTCAGCAGATGGACGCCCATCGCATTTCTGGAGACGCGGTCGATCTCAGTGCATCCGGCGTACGCTTCCTCACGGATATCGAGGTAAAGCGAGGTGAATTTCTACTCCTGAGCTTTACACTCCCTGGAAAAAGTCAAACGATGGCTGCGAGGCGTTCCCCGTGGATAAAACAGTCCAACATGATAGAGTCGCTCGCCGAGGTCGTGAACATATCACGGGCGGATAAGAGGTGGACCGTTGCTGTCACATTCAGCGCGATCCATCCAACAGATCAGCAGGAAATCCAACGTTACTGCCAGCAACATCGGAAGAAGTAGCTATTCTGCGCAAGCCCTTGCGTAGTTAAGAAGGGAATTGCACAGGGAAAAACGGTTGCAGTTGGTAACCAATGAGTGCAGAACTCGGTGATAGTGGGAGTTTCACGTGGTATCCTCGAATCAAAAAAGCTGGCATGTCACTTGCTTCTTTATTAGAATATCCCACACCATCGAATCGTCAGACAGGGCATATTACATTATTTGTGATATGCCTTTCTATTTGGTTCTATCCCTCCCACAAATCCTGTACGCAGATGAAACTTGGACTATCACGGATAGATAGCTTTCAGCTCCCGGCTTTCAGCGGTCAGCAAGCTGACGGCTAATGGCTTCTATGATTCACAAAGGTAGAGGAGCACCTCTATATTCCTGTATCTGTTTGCCCGATTCAGACGTTTTGTTCTTGATATACTGAAGCCGTGGCTTGTGGTCGTTAGGAGTACAATTTGTGATCATGTTGGAGTGATAATCGTGCATAGAATCGACCGATCAAAAAAGCAGTGTATTAGAAAATATTTTTCCGGCCTGCTCATCAGCCTGTTCATGATGTTCACGGTGGCATGGCAGGTGGATGCTGTCGTTCACTTCTCCATCGTTGATACGGCGACGGGAAACAGTTCTCTACAAGCGAGCCCTGGCGATTCCTTTACTCTTGACATCCGTATCGATACAGGAACTAAAGAGATCAACGGGTACTCCATCTATTTGACATTTGATGATGCCATTCTGGAGGTCAAAAACCAGCCATCTCCCTTTATTCAGAAGGATTTCCTCGGAGGAGGTGTATTGGAGAACGACACTCATGGCGATCCGGGTAATAGCATCGACGGATTCCAGTTAGATTATACAGAGGCCAATCTGGGAGGTACGGCATCGGGAAGCGGCGTTGTTGCACAGCTTGAGTTCCAGGCTCTCACCGAGGGCACGGTTGAGATCGGCTTTGATAGTGGTTCAGATCGTAATACCGCTATCAGCTTACCAAGCGGACAAACAGAACCGCCTGATAGTACCAGCAGCATAACGATCACGGTTGCGCAAGGAGGCGGTGCAAAGTCATTCACCATCTTCTCGGGCGATCAACAGACGGGGTTTATCAATCAAGACCTCGCCCAGCCTCTGGTCGTTCTTGCAACTGAAAACACTCAGCCACTTGTGGGGACACAGGTGACGTTCAGCGTGCTCACAGGTGGAGGTAAACTCCAGGGAACCAGCTTATTCGTCACCTCGACGGATGCGAATGGGCAAGCGCAGACAACCTTCACGCTCGGCCCCCAGGTGGGGACTCAACAGGTCGAAGTAACACTTGCCGGATACAGTGGTGATCCACTGATCTTTACTGCAACCGCAGAGGAACCCCCGGTCGAGCGGACACTCACCATCATCAGCGGGAACAATCAGAGCGCGCCCATTAGCAGTATACTTCCTGATCCTCTGATCGTTCAGGTGATGGAGAACAGTCAGCCAGCCTCAGGCATCCAGGTAAGATTCCAGGTCTCCGCGGGGGGCGGTACACTCCATACAGGTACAGATGTTGCCATTCAGACTACCGATGCAACAGGGTATGCTCAAGCGAACCTCACACTCGGAAGCACGCCCGGTGAGAACCGCGTTCAAGTATCCCTTGAGATCGGAGGAGTAACTCCCGTCGAGTTTCATGCAAATGCACTGAGCACAACCACTAATGCGAGATTGTCCCTGGTGGATGCATCCAGCGGTAGTTCTCAACTCGTCGCAACCGTCGGTGACGTTCTCAGCCTTGAAGTTCGTCTCTTCCCGGAGGGGGATCAGGTCACAGGAGCTGAAATCTACTTGAGCTTTGATGAAACGTTCCTGGAGGTGATTGACCAGCAGCCCGATACCCCCGGAATCCAGCCTTTCATCACGGGTGCGGCTCTTAATGGAACGGTGACCCAGAATGATGCGCAGGGCCATCTGCTGAATTATGTCGAGATAAACGGCAACGGCACACAAGATGCGGCCATGGCGACATTCCAACTGAAAACGAAAGCGGTGATCCAACAGACGAGGGTGTTATTCGATTTTGATACGATCAACGGACGTGTAACCAGCATCCAGCATACCAGTGGTGTGGGGGAACCTGTTACTGAGGCCGCAGATCTGGAAATCCGGGCCCCTGGAAACCAACTCATCCTGTTAGCAGGCGATGGTCAGACAGGAACGGCCGGCACTCAGTTGCCTTCCCCCCTCGTCGTGGCAGTCCAAGATCCGCAGGGGAACCTTCTATCGGGTGTGTCCGTGACCTTTACGGTCCAACAGAGCAACGCCACTTTTGAGAACGGTCAGACAGTCCTCCAGGTACTTACGGATGAAAATGGACAGGCCCAGGCGACGCTGGTTCTTGGAACGGCTGCGGGAGTCAACAATACACTCGTGGAAGTGACCGGAACCGATCTCACGCCTGTGACGTTCAGAGCATCCACAACAGCAAGCTATGCGACTCAACTGGTGCTGACTTCCGGCAATCAACAGACGGGTGCTACGGGCAGCACGCTGCCTCAACCGCTTATCACATCGGTGTTCGACGCCTATGGCAACCCTGTCGCTGACGTTTCTGTGTTCTTCCAGGTGGCAGCAGGGGATGGTTGGATCAGCAGTTCTCCGGAGTTTCCCTCCCAACAGCAAACCACACTCACGGTCAAAACCGATACGAGCGGCAAAGCACAGGTCTACTGGACCTTGAGCGGTGTAACGGGCAATAAACAACTCACAGCCTCTGCCGAAGGTCTTGCGGGCAGCCCGGTCTCCTTTAGCGCAACAGCCACAGTGGGTGCAGGCACACAGATCGAAATCGTGAGCGGACAACAGCAAACGGGTATCGTCGGTACAACCCTGCCGGATCCGCTCGTCGTACGGGTGACCGACAGCCTCGGAGACATTGCCACAGAGGCGTTGGTGACGTTTTCTGTGGTGACTGGAGATGGTCAGGTCAACGGAGCCACAAACGTCAATCTGCTCACGGACGCCAATGGACATGCGCAGGTGACCTTCATTCTCGGCACCCAGGCGGGTCAGTCGAACCATCAAGTGAAAGCGGAACTCTCCAATGGAGAGAACGTGGTCTTTGTAGCATCTGCGAACGCAGGCGATCCCAGCAAAATCCAGAAGTTATCAGGCGACTCACAAACGGCGACGATACAGCAGCAGTTCGGCGATCCGCTTGTCGTGCAGGTGACAGATGTTTATGGGAACGTTGTACCCAATGTATCGGTACGTTTCCGTCGTACAGGTGGTTCGGGCCAGCTTCTACCTATCACCGGCCAGGTAAACCCCAATGGCACTGAGGTGACTGAAACGACGGACGCATCCGGTCATGCCGCCATTCATGTCATAGCGGGAACGCTGGCAGGTAGCGGTGCAGAACAGATCGAAGCCAGTATTCTCCCGGACGTTGGAGCTTCAGGATATGCCTATTTCTCGCTGAGTGTCACCCCCGGTGCACCAGATAGTATGGTTGAAATCTCGGGTAACGGCCAGACAGGGAATCTCAATTCGACTCTTCCTGCACCGTTTATTGTGGCGATACGTGATATATACAACAACCCTGTCCCCGGCGTCGTTGTTCAGTTTGTCGTCACAGAGGGCGACGGGATCCTCTCCGCGCCCTCCGCTGTAACGAATGAGACGGGTCAAGCGGCCGTGACTCTCACGCTGGGAACCGTTGCCGGCACCAACGCTTATACGGTTGAAGCGCGAGTTTCCGGCATACAGGGATCGCCCGTTCGGTTCCTTGCATCAGCGATTCCCGGCGGTGTTTTGAGCCTGAGTAAGCTGGACGGTGATGAGCAGGCCGGCACCGTTGGCAAACTGCTTCCGCTCCCTCTGGTAGTCCGTGTGGCCGATTCCTACCAGAATCCAATCTCAGATGTGGAAGTGTCTTTCCAGATCGTTGCAGGCGATGGTTTCCTGACCCGTTCGAGCGTAATCACAGATGCCGATGGCAAAGCTGAAAGCGAATGGACACTCGGAACCGTTGCAGGAGATAATCATCACGTGCTTGCGCAGGCAAGTGGAGTCGCAAACTCGGTCAGTTTTACCGCAACCGCTTTGCCAGAAGCACCGAGCCAGTTGGCAAAAGTACAAGGGGACGACCAAACGGGAATCGCGGGGAGTTCGCTTCCCGATCCTTTCGTGGTTCGAGTGCTGGATCGCTATGACAACCCAGTGTCAGGGGCGGATGTCACGTTCACCGTCACCCAGGGGGATGGCCAGCTTCCCGGAGGTGGTTCCCAACTCGTCGTTCAAACGGACGACAACGGCCAGGCGGCTACCACCCTGACCCTGGGAAACACAGTAGGAACACGCAACTACACCGTTCAGGCGACCATCGCAAACTCAGGGATCATACCGGTAGAATTTTTCGCATCAGCGACTGCCGGGGCAGCCACAGCGATGCAGATAGTCGATGGGGATGCTCAGACTGGAGTGGTCGGCCAGACGCTCCCTCTACCCTTGCAGGTACAGGTACTCGACGCTTCCCAGAATCCTGTGGCTGGGGAATCCGTGAGATTTGAGGTGCGGACAGGGGAAGGCCATTTTGCCAACGGTTCAACCCTTGTCGATACGACGACGGATAGCAACGGTTATGCAAGCATCAGTTTCATCGTTGGCACGACAGTCGGCGTCCAGAACCATCAGGTACGTGCATCCCTGGTAAGCGATCCACGTGTATCCGTGCTTTTTGCAGCATCTGCCACACATGGTTCCCCCACCCACCTTGTCATACTCGATGGGAATCATCAAACGGCAGCTCCCAACCAGGTTCTGGCAACGCCGCTCACAGTCGAGCTTACAGACAGTTTCGACAATCCGATCCCAGGGGTCGCTATTCTCTTCCAGGTCATCACCGGTGGTGGGATGGTCGGTGTGGATGGCTCGTTCTACCCGACAGAAACGGTGTTCACGGATGACAATGGCCATGCCTCCGTTTCCTATAAAGTGGGGTCTACGGCAGGCGAGAATATCCAGCAGGTCGATGCATTTCTCTCAACGGACAGTAGCCGCAGAGCCACATTCAGCGCGACAGTGCTTCCGGGTTCTCCTGCCTCGCTGGTCAAAACCGGAGGAGATGGTCAAACGGCAACGGTCACGAGTTTCCTTCCTGAGCCATTCCAGGTGGCTGTTCACGATACGTGGGGGAATAGCATCCCAGACACCGCCGTTACTTTCCGTGTCATTACTGGCGACGGTGGATTGCATACGATTCCGGGACAAACGCCTCAATCGGTACAGACTGCCGTCAGCGATAATTACGGTGTTGCTCGGATCTATTTCACGCTCGGTACGCAAGCAGGGGATAACGCGAATCAGGTCGAGGCATCTCTTGCGATCCAGGGCGGCAGCCCGGTGTCACCGGTCCTATTTTCAGTAGTAGCCACTGCGGACCCCGGTACGATGAGCCTTCAGAAACTCACGACAGGAACGCTGACAGGCACAGTCAATACCCCATTGCCGACGCCCTTGACGGTCGGGTTATTCGATCAGTACGACAACCCGGTCGAAGAGATCGCGGTGAAGTTCGAAACAATTGCGGGGGATGGCCATTTCCTGAACAGCCAGGGCGTAAGTGTCGCAGATCTGACCGTGTTGACAGATGCCACAGGAAAGGCAACAGCGACATTCGTGTTGGGGAATCAGACGGGCCACGAGAATCACACGATTCGCGTGATAGTTTCCGATTATCCGTCACTGCAAACCACCTTTGTCATCAGCACCACAGCAGGGATTGTGGCAACATTGGAGAAAGTGTCGGGTGATGATCAGGCAGCCGTTGTGGATCAACCGATGCCAACTCCCCTGGTTGTGAGAGCACGTGATATATATGGGAACGTCGTTATTGGGACAGAAATCGTTTTCATCCCCAAGAGCGGAGGCGTTGCGCCTACGAGTGAAACCCCACCCACACCGCGTTCTCAACTCAGCGTGTTGACAGACAGTAACGGCATTGCCGAAGCTGTGTTCATCGCGGGCTCTGAGGCGGGAATACAAAATCAGATCATCGAGGTTCACGCATCCGAGCAACCTCAATCGATAGTCACGTTTGTCGCTTCTGCTCTGGCGGATCAACCTGCCCAATTGGCTCTGTTTTCCGGCGATCAGCAGACGGGGATGGTCGGCAACGTCTTGTCCGAACCGTTGGTTGTCTTCGTATCCGATCGCTATGGTAACGCCGTCAAGGATGCCTCTGTGCGCTTCGAGATCGTGCTCGGTAATGGAAGTTTTGCCGATGCTGATACGGAGTCGGTACTTGTCAATACGGATGCTGCGGGGCTTGCGAGTGTCTCTCTCATACTGGGTCCGGCGGTTGGAGAAGGAAACAACCAGGTTCAGGCGTTTCTGCCGGGCTTTCCGGCAGACCCGATTGTGTTCTTCGCATCGGCTGTCCCGGATGAACAACATAGCATACTGAAGATGAGCGGCGACCATCAGATTGGCGTCGTCGGTCAGCCTACGGAAGCACCTCTTGTCATTGCCGTCCGCGATCCGCTTGGCAACCCCATCCAGGGCGCGACGGTTCTATTCGAGAGCATTGAAGGTGGAGGGACTCTGGAAAATGGGAGATCGATCTACACGGTCGTTACCGATCAGAATGGTCGCGCAAGTTCAGGTCTGACTTTGGGGATCATTGCCGGCAGAGAGAACAATGTGATACAGGTCAGCCTCCCAGATCAGATTTATAGCAGAGCGACCTTCCGGGCGTCGGCTCAACCTGACTTGCCCGAGGAGATCATCCTGGTGTCCGGCGATGGTCAGGTAGGGATACCGGGACTGCCGCTTCCTGAACCGTTTAGCGTTCGAGTCGTAGATCGGTACAGCAACCCGGTACCGGGAGTTGAGGTCGTCTTCAGCATACAGGCTGGTGGTGGGAGCTTCGAGGGGGCACACACCTTGAGAACCTCCACGGACGAGTTCGGAGAAGCGAGTGCCCTTCTGACCCTGGCGACCGCTGCTGAAGAATCCCAGATCGTCGAAGCGCGTGTTTTCTCGATAGAAACAGCTATCCTGTTTCAGGCAACGGGGCAGGCTGACACACCGGCGCGCCTGGAGATCGTTTCCGGTGGTGTTCAGGCGGGACAGGCCGGACAACTACTGGATACCCCCTTGACCGTCGAGGTTTCTGATCAGCACGGTAACCCCATCAGCGGCCAACAGATTGAGTTCAGTGTACTTAGCAGTGATGGCTCGCTTGTGAACCAGACGACGGGCCAGGAATCGCAGGTCATCTTAGTTTCAACGGATATGCTCGGCCGCGCAAGCACGTGGTACATACTGGGGACCGACGTCAGTGTGAGCAATCAGGTAAAGGCGGCACTCGTCGGTGTGGATCCACCGTCCCTGAGCGTCATCTTCACACTCCAGGTGCATCCTGCAATGGGCGCTAACATACAGCTCCTCTCGGGAGATACACAGGTGGGCACTGTGGGCGAACCCCTCGCCCAACCGATGGTGGTACTCATACGTGATCAACACGACAATATCGTCCCAGGCGCGTCGGTTCGCTTCCAGATCATTGTAGGCGAAGGCCAGCTCATTGGGTCCCAGGCGCAAATATCATCCGATCAGAAATCGGCCCTGGTGCAGGCAAATGCACTGGGACAGGCGGCTGTCTCGCTGGTACTGGGACCCGAAGCAGGAGAGCACAACAACATCGTCCTGGTCAGCCCAGCGGATTTTAGCGCACCTTCACTCTATTTTCGCGCATCAGCGCAGCCTGGAATTCCCCAGCGACTTGTGATAGTGAGCGGTGATCAGCAAGAGGGAACCATTGCAGCCACCCTGGATGACCCATTGATCGTTCAGGTCAACGACAGGTACGACAATCCGACCCCGGGGATCGTGGTCAATTTCGCCATCATGTCTGGCGATGGACGTTTACACGAAAAGTACAACTCATCCTCACAGGGAAACCAACTCCTTTCCGTCGAGAGCGATGCGTCTGGGAAAGCATCGGTACTCTGGACTCTTGGGTCCGTAGCAGAAGCCACGAACCTTGTGGAGGTCCGCACCGCCGGCATCCCCGTTGAACCGGTCACTTTCTCGTCCCTGTCACACGCCGGTGGTGAAGTGCAAATGCTCAAGCAGTCCGGGGATCGCCAGATTGGGGTCGTTGGCCAACCGCTTTCTCGTCCCATTGAGATCCAGTTGGTGGATAAAGGCAAGAATCCCATTGCGGATGCCGAAGTGAGTTTCGTGGTTGTCGAAGGCGGAGGATTGCTCGAGGATGGATGGCGCCGTTACAATGCGTTTACCGACGAACAGGGAATTGCCTCCGCTCGTTGGACACTCGGGAATCTACAAGGCGAAGATAACAACGAGGTTCAGGTGATGGCCCTCGATTATCCAACCCCTACTGTAGCGTTCAAAGCATCAGCGGAATCGGATCGACCCTATCGGCTCGTTATCGCTGGAGGAAATGATCAGCATGGTGTTGCCAATGCGGGGCTACGGGATCCGCTCACCGTCATTGCCCTGGACCGCTACAACAACCCTGTGGACGATACCGTTGTTACGTTTGAAGTCATCCAGGGAAGTGGGCAGTTACTCCTCAACCTGCCGGGAGACAATGAAAATACCACCATAGGGCTGGATTTACTGGATCTCTATACGGATACCGATGGCCGTGTCAGTGCACTCTATCAACTCGGGGACTCAACAGAACCTTACACTGAAATTATCCGGGTGACATCGCCTGGCCTCTCGGGTGTGCAGATTTTCTTCAATGAACATAAGAACGCACCTCCCACCTTTGTGAGAGTGCCGGCCCAACAAATAAAGGAAAATGAATTCCTCCAATTTGAGGTCATCGCTGAAGATCCGGAAGGCGACACCCTTATCTATCAGGTCCAGGATTTACCGACAGGTGCGGATTTCAATGTGAGCAGTTCTCCTTCCGCACAGCCAAAACTGTTCCGCTGGCGACCAGGGTATGCAGACGCAGGCGCGTACACCGTGACATTTGTTGCTATCGATTCTCTCGGCAACACGGCGCATCTGGTTGTTCCGATCTCCGTACAGGATCAGAATCGTCCTCCTGTCTTACAGACTGTTCCAGATCAGGTTATCCGAGAGGGAGTAGCTTTCAAACTGACACTGGAGGCGAGCGACCCAGACGGTGACACACTCTCGTATCAGGTAAGCCCATTGCTGGATGGTCTTGAGATGGATCCTTCGTCTGGCGAGCTGACATGGCAGCCTAACTTTCAGCAGTCGGGTGTTTATGTCTTGACGCTGAGTGTCGGCGATCCTCTGGGAGGTATGACAACCCAGGATATTTCATTCACTGTTGAAGATGTCCCCAATCCTCCCACGATGGTTCCCATAGAACCGATCCATGTCACCGAGGGGGAACGGATCGAGATCGTTTTGACAGCGGATGATCCGGATGGCGATATTCTCCGGTTCGAGGTCGAAGATCTGCCACAAGGGGCAACTTTTGATAACGTGACGGGGATTTTCCGCTGGCAGCCTGATTTCACTCAGGCCGGTGAATATCGGGTGAAATTCACGGTCAAGGATACCTCCGATTATCGAGCCTCTCAAACCGCTCAGATCTCCGTAATCAACAAGAATCAGGCGCCACAGTTCACTCAAATTCCAGATCACAGATTGGTACTTGCAAAAGAAGCTGAACTCACTGAGTTCACGGTGCTCGCTGAAGATCCTGAACAGCAGACCATCAGCTTGACCGCAACCGGCCTCCCATCCGGCGCCGTCTTTAATGCCGAAGAGGTCGAAAATGGCAGTCGCGGGGTCTTCCGCTGGCGGCCTCAGTATGATCAGTCGGGGAACTATGAGATCCGCGTCCTGGCAACAGATGAACTGGGGGCATCCAGTGAACAGATCATCACGGTCAGTATCCTCAATGTAAACCGCGCACCATCGATCCTGGCAACCGGCGGCGCACCGCCTCCTCTCCAGATGGTCGTCCAGGAAGGTGAACTGGTGGAGTTTGAAATCGATGCAACAGATCCGGATGGAGAAACGCTCACCTATACGGTAGATCCTCTTCCAGCAGATGCAAGCGTGGATCAACAGGTATTCCGCTGGCAACCGGGATATCAGCAATCGGGGTTCTACAAGTTCAACGTTACGGTCACCGATCCGTTCGGGGCTGTGGATGTCGTTGAGGCCGAGATCACGGTTCTCGATAAGAACCATCCACCTCTCTGGCCACCCTCGGAGAGCTACGTCGTCGGCGAGGGTGAGAGGTTTGAGTTCTTCGCACAGGCATCGGATCCGGATGGAGATCCGTTGATCTATACAGCAAGCGAACTCCCCGATGGAGGACACTTTGCATCCGCCTTGACAGAGGAAGGCATTGCCGCATGGTTCCAATGGACCCCTCGCTATGATCAGGCCGGCGATTACAGAATCCTGCTTACAGCCACCGACTCGAAAGGTGAACATGCGAGCCAAACAACCATCATTCGTGTCCAGAACGTCAATCAGCCTCCAGTGATCCCGCAGACTCTCAGTCTGAAGCGCAATGATCAGCCGTTCACGATTAACCTGGGGAGTGATGGCACTGCAATCGTAAGCCTGGACAAGGGAGATACATTGTACTTCACGTTGGCCGTGTCGGATCCGGATGGGGACCCGATCAACTGGCAGGTCGATCAGCTACCCAGAGGAGCATCATGGCGGAATGAGGGCACCGGCGACTCTGTGAACACCTGGGCGTTCGAGTGGACACCCGCAGCAGATCAGATAGGGGATTTCAGTCCCACCTTCAAGGTCATCGATGCAGAGGGCGGAAGTAGCATGGTGCAGTTCCAGATCTATGTGCGTGATGTGGATTTGCCCCCAGTATGGACACCGATTCCTGCCAGAGTGATGCGCCCTGGAACTGAACTACGCGTGAACCTTCACGCACAGGATCCGGAGAGGCTTCCTGTCTCCTATCGAGCAGAACGTCTGCCATCCGGTGCAACCCTGGAGGGATCAGAGTTAGTATGGATCCCGGCAACGCATCAGATCGGAGAGTACCTGTTCCGTTTCGTCGCCCGGGCAAACACAACGGAGAGCGTCTATACATTCCCGGTCGTGGTGAACCGAGTTCCCTGGGATGTGAACGGCGATGATCGCGTGGACATATTTGACCTGGTCCATCTGGGCCAATACATGGGAACGCGGACCGATGAGCGACCGGAAGCTCACCTGAGCGATCTCAATCAGGATGGGATGGTAGATATTTTGGATTTTGTACTCATCGGACAACATTTCGGTGAACGCCTGGATCAGACAAACGCTGCTCCATCCATGAGGGAGACCACAACCACCGACTATCGATTACCGCGTGTATGGGTAGAGAATTCTTCGGAAGATGCCGTGCTGTTCGCACAGGTTCCGGGGGACGTGGTTGGATTCCAGATAGAGTTTGAACTGGACGATCCTGATGTCAGGCATCTGGAAGCCAAAGCATCTTCGACACAGTGGCTCTGGATTCCACCGCGTTTGAGTCAGGAGGGCAGGCTGCTGGTGGCAGCCGCTTCGTCAGGGGGACAAACAATCGCTTCATCAAATGTCAGGAGATCTCTCCTAACTTTCACACAAACCAATGAATCAGCTATTCGAGTCCACCGTGCAACATTCATATTGGCGGACGGCCGTGGGCTCGAATGGCTGAACCATCCCAACAGGAGAATGGAGAAGCGCACGGGCGACCGAACGATACTCCCCCTCCGGGATAAGCTGTTCACGAACTACCCAAACCCGTTCAATCCCGAAACCTGGATACCCTATGAACTGGCACATCCATCAGAAACGAGTATCTTCATCCATGATGTTCAGGGACGCCTGGTACGCACGCTCCATCTTGGATATCAAGATGCAGGCTCTTATCTCACACCAGACAAGGCTGCCTATTGGGATGGACGCAACGAATTCGGCGAACGGTCGGCCAGCGGGGTGTACCTGGTGCGTCTGCGTACCGAACATTTCGAGGCAACGAGACGGGTCGTGATGATGAAGTAGCCGGGCTCTGTCGCATTTCCCGTAGCCCAAGATTCTATTTTGGTTGGAACGACTGATGTGTTCCATGAGCCAACTTAGAAAGTTGAGCCACAACTGAATCATGGTTCTAATGCGACAAATCCAGGGTAGGATAACAGATAAAATTGCGCACAACCTGGAGTTATCGAAGAATTATCATCTTTCTGGTTTGAGAAAACTCATCCATTTGCAGGGAGTAGAAGTAGATCCCGCTACTCACAGCTTCTCCTGATAGATTCTTGCCATCCCAGTATAGAGCATGTGCTTTGTTTTCATACACTCCTGCTAATTGCCGATTCAAATGAAAGCGACGTATTTCTCGTCCTGCCATGTCGTAGATGACAATCGCAACATTTCCATCTTCAGCAAGACGATACGGAATCCAGGTTTCGGGATTGAAAGGATTGGGGATGTTGGGGAGAAGTACAGTGTGCTGTGGACGGGTGGACACTCGTAGCGGTGGCAACGAAAGGTGGCCCAGGCGAACATGGTCAGGAGTAAGTTGAATTTGTAGTATGGGGGAACGAGATTTGCCATGCGGAGCTATAGCATGAACCTCAAGGATGTCACTCACTTGGGCGGCGCGATTGTGTGTGAAGTCCGTCAGCATCGCAGTATAGGTTCCTCGTGTTCCATCCCGGCCAGAGACTTGAATCACTTCCTGTCCCGTCATCCGATTGCGGATGCGAAGTTGAATCGAATCCATGAGTTTCCCCTGTTCATCCTGCACAGTCCCTACGACAACCAGGAGCGGTGTCCGCTGATTCCCATAGGCAACGAGCTGTTTTGGGGATACCTGGGATTGTGTTTCCATTCCCCAAGCCACACCTCGAAACGTGACACTGCGTGACTCTGCCAAGCTCAGGATGTAGCCCTCGCTTCCAGAAATGGGATGCTGCCCTGCAGGTGTTTGACCAAGGGCAGGCAGATAGGAAGTGAATTGG
>JAJRTO010000186.1 GCA_024278235.1 Candidatus Poribacteria bacterium | reverse complement strand
TTCTTGAACGCTTTCGGATCGTACTCATACTCGTCGTCGGCCTGGAACATGAAGTGGCTGTGCTCCGTGACTTCCTTCAGGGTGGTCATCCGATCTCCAATGGCCTCAACGAGCTTTTCGAGCCAGGCACGTCGCTCTGGTGTAACGGCCCCATCGGGAAGCAATCCTGCCTGCTGCCAGAAAGGGATCACCGCATCGGTGCGTTCCGGGACAGGCAGTTCAAAGATATAGTGTTTGTTGAGCCACTGCAATTTCTTCAGATCAAACACACTCGCGCTGCTCCCCACGCGCGAGAAATCAAACTTCTCCAGGAGTTCCTCAACAGAGAATATCTCCTGCTTATCATCATACGACCAGCCGAGACGCACCAGATAGTTGATCATCGCCTCGGGCAGATAGCCTTCCCTGTGGTATCTACCCATTTCCACCAGATCTCCATGTCGGCGTTTGCTCAACTTCTCGCCTTTGCTACTGCCAAGTACCAGGGGGAGGTGGGCAAAGACCGGTGGCTGGATGCCGAGGGCTCGATAGATCAGTACCTGCTTGGGTGTATTCAGAAGATGATCATCCCCCCGGATGATATGAGTGACCCCCATTACGTGATCATCCACTGGACACGTAAACAGGTAAAGTGGCTTGCCATCCGAGCGAACGATAATGAAATCGTTGAGCGTATCCGATTCGATTTTTACTTCTCCGTGGACCATGTCCTCCACAATAATGGCTCCGCTATCAACCTTCATGAATATTGCAGGTGAGCGTCCTTCGGCCTCATATCTCTTACGCTCAGCGTCCGTCAGATTGAGACATCTGTCGGCAAGCCGGAGCGGACGTTTCTCCGCTCTGGCCTGCTCCCGCTGTGCCGTTAGTTCTTCGGGGGTATCATAGCATGGGTAGGCATACCCGGATTTCAGCAGTCTATCGACATATTCATCGTAGACGGCCCGTCGCTCTGATTGCACATAGGGTGAATGTGGCCCACCTATTTCAGGGCCTTCATCCCAGTCCAATCCTAACCATCGAAGGGATTCAATAATCTGACGGGTCGATTCCTCTGTGGATCGTTCCTCATCTGTATCATCTATGCGGAGAATAAAAGTTCCAGCATGTTGACGCGCGAAGAGCCAATTATAGAGTGCTGTTCGTGCGCCCCCAATATGTAGGTATCCTGTAGGTGATGGGGCAAAACGTACGCGAATGTCCATAGAAATCACGCCACGGAAATCGGCGCATCCTCCTTTCCGAAATGCAGGGATATCGTGCTAACGTCATAAACTCTGTACAATGGGAAGCAATCCTAAGGAAACGCTCCGATCGCTCTCATCTAGCTCGAAGGCTTAACGAGTATCAGATAGACACCGTTCTCCTGGGCCACTTTCTCAAGAAATCTCTTGGCGACACCATATTCTTCCACAGGAACCGTGTGCTTTCGTATCTCCAGTTGGAGTGACCACTCTATGCGATTGTCAACCCGCGTCAGTTTCCGTTCAAATGAACCGATGACGGACTCCTGCTGTGCGTTCCGCGGCTCATTTTGAAGTACCCAACCCTGCGGTAGTTCCAGTACGGATGTGTGCTCCAACTGCATCGGATATCCAAGATCGAGCGGATAAGTACGCTCTGGGAGTACCACCAGACTGGCATAATTCATCAATTCGGGTTGAGACATCGTGAATACGAGATGAGACGGATCTGCCTGGGAAGGTAAAGGAGCCCTGAAGAACACCTCTAATTCCACCGGTCGATTCGGATCATCCAGATATTTCAATTGAACCTCTTCGATCTGGACTCCCGGATAACGTCGCGCCATTTCACCTGCCAGCAGATTCTTCCATTCGGTAGGTTTCGTCCTCGCATAGGTGAGCCGATAAAGTTGGTTGTATTCTCCTCGCGCAATGACATGTTCTCGTCCCGTGATGGTGCCATCTTCGTGGAGGGTCAACTGAGACTCAATACTGAGTTGATTTCTCTTAGCTGGGAATACGGGTGTCTGGACCAGTTCCCCATCCATTTCTCTGATCACAAGAGCCGTACGCCCCTGATCTCCGATGGGAAGATCGCCAAAGCTACAGTACGTGGCCGTCGGATCAAGCCAGAAGTATTTCCCATCATCTTGTGGTACTGCGACGATCAAGTGCGCAAACTGACTTGGTGAAGGGATCGATGGGTCCACTGGTTCATAGGGAGCCGGCTGGAGCAAAGCGGGATAAGCCTTCTGTCCCAGGAGTTCAAACATCGTGATCAGAAGGGTGGCTTTGTCTTTGCAGTCGCCGTAGCGGAAGCGGAGCACATCGGTGGCTCGTGTCGGCTGATAGGCTCCCTGTCCATACTCGATACCAACATAGCGGATGTCATTCGTTACGAAGTTATAGGAACTTCTGAGTTTTACCTCATGATCTTGCAGTTTCTGGGTCAGCTCCTGGGTGAGGGATCGGATCGATTCATCCGCTTCGTATCTGTCCTTAGCGAGATCACGATACCATTCTGCCACTTGATCCCATGACTGGATCGACGCATAGCTCACACGCGGGATCAACTCGCTAAAACGGGCAATAGAAGGCTCCACGGCCATTGCTGGGTATTCGCCGGTACGCCATACATATATCCGATGTGCATCCGTTGTCTGGATTTCCGGTTGCAGATCAATGTTGTAGACGCGAGAAGTGAACGATTGTGTCTCGGAAACACGGACGGCACACACGTTTCGCAGAACGGGCTCATTCCCCTGAAACTGCATGCCTCCCCAGAACCAGACCTTTTGTCCTTCTGTTATCCCAACAGCGTCCTCAAGTGTCACTTGATATTCGATGATAGCACCGGGCACGACCCCAGGCATGCTGACGATCTTCCACATCATATCTGAGTAGAGATTGTAGCTCAACAATCCCGGAGGGGTGACGTCACTATATGCGTCATTCGGTGGTTCGAGTTCCGTGCCATCCGGCAGAATGGTTCGGGCCAGATTGACGCCGATGTTCTGCGTCTGTGCATTGAATGGAACGGCGATATCCGCATGTGCTTTTCCACGCTCGGTGAGTATCTTGATCAACTTGTGCGTTGTGTATCGGGATCGGCCATCTTTCAAGACATCATGGCTGAACTTGTTCAACAGCACAACGACATCGGCATTGGGATAGTCAGAGGCATCGGGAGCATTGGCGATCACCTGCTCAATATCATCCGATACGATATCGACGGGCGATACATCGACAGCCATCTGACCGACTGACTGCTGCATCGCCTGGAGCCGTTGCTTCGCAAGAGGGTTGTCTTCATCGATTTCAAGCGTATCCAGATGGAGGAGTTGCGCTTCATAGTAGCGACCGTTGTTTTCCAATAGAACCGCAAGATGATTGCGCGCCCAGATATCCTTCGGGAAGAGCCGGATCGATTCACGGTATTCCGCAATCGCTTCCCAGAGTTGTCCTTTGTCTTCATACACAAGGCCGAGGTAGTTATGGGTGTTCCGGTTCTCCGAACGTTCACAACCGGGATCGATATCGAGTGCCGTCCGCAGCACAGCCTCCGCTTTGTCGAACTCCCCTATCTGGCGATAGGCCAGGCCCATATGATTGAGCGCGTACAGGTTGGTCGGCTCGCGTTCGAGTACGGAGTGAAAGATCTCGATCCCTTCATCATACCGTCGCAACTATTCATACACATAGCCGAGATAGTTTCGGGCTTCAACATGATCAGGGGCGATGGCTATCGTTTCCTTAAACGCTTGTGCTGCTTTCTCATATTCTTCCTGTTTGAGATAGATCTGGGCGATCTTCAAACGCACGTCTTGATGATCCGGTTTGAATTGTAGCGACTGTCGATAGAGATCCAGAGCTTCATCAAGGCGATCTTGCCTCATCGCAAGATTTGCCCGGTCGACCAAGGATTGCCACTGCTGGTATTCCTGGACGAGGGGATCGACCACCTCCGTCATCGAGGCACGATGCCAACTACAGCCAAGTATCAACAGAAGGGGAATGATTGCCAGCATTCGACGCATAAGGTATCACCACAGGTTAGAATCGACTCAAGGCGAATCCTAGAATCGAAATGAGAATGTCATTGGCTTTGGTGCAAAGACACCGGAGTCTTTAATGATCTGTCGCATCTCTCCCAGAAGCTGCGATTCGTGCCGTGTATTGTAATAGCGTGCCGATTGCATACCACCATAGATATTCCCGGCGTGGAAGAACAGGCTTGCCAGTGCCAGAGGAACGCCGATCCTGTAGCGTTCCTGATCGACGTAGTAAATGCTTACGCCCGTGAGCGTTTCCACAACCAGGAAAGCATAAACGCCATCGGACCATCGTCCATTGTATGCCTGTCCGGAGCCGGGGAGCAGTGTGGATAACGCTGCGGAAAGAAACGCTGAATGCCGTGGAAGTTTACTCCCCCGGCTGCTCATGTGGGCTAACTCGCGCGCGATCGGTGTAAACTCCGAATCCGGAAATCTTCTCGCTAATGAGCGAAAGTCTGAAGTCGCTTGACGCCATGCTCTCGATTCCATCTGCGCAATTCCCATCAGAAATTGTGCCCTTGGCCAGAGATCTTCCGCGACATCGCGTTCAAGCAATCCTTTCAGTTCGCCGATGGCCTCCTGCCTGCGATCCGCCAGGAAAAGCGTCTCGGCAAACTTCATGTTGGCGTAGGATGCCACCTGTGGACTGATCTTGCGCAGTTCCCGGTAAATATCCATCGCACCCTGAATATCACCGGCATTGCGATGGGCGGCAGCGATCCGGAACCGTACAGAGATGGCCTGCTCGGCATCGGGAAACAGAAACAGATAACGGCGGTATTCATGGATGGCGTTCTGGTAGTCTCCTTCGCGGAAGAGGGCGTCAGCGAACCCGAGAATCGTGTCAGACTCGTTCGCATGAGCGATGCCAACACCAGTGAAGAGAATCAGGATGGCTACTGGCAAGCGGAACGACCAGAACGTTCGTCTTCCGGTTTTCTGGTCTCCTGGCCTTCTGAAATCGGGCATTGCATGCATTTTTTTCAGACCTTTGTGCTCCATTATGTATGGTGCATGTATCAGGGAACGATGGAAAGTATGCCCTGTGTGGTGATCGAGCCGCGTCCGGGATGAACGGCTGTCACATGATAGATATAGATACCGTCTGGTATTTTGTCTCCGTGCCCATTGCGGCCATCCCATGTTTGGCGAGAGGTTCCATTCTCATGTTCAATCCTGCGTACCAATTGTCCGGAGACTGAGTAGATCGATATCGTCGCTTGTGGTGTCAGACCTCGGAAAACGATCTGATCTCCGGTTCGCCGGGAAAATGGATTCGGCCAGATGACCACCTGTTCGAGATCGTCGAAGTCCTCGGATACGACGGGTTCTGCCGGTGTCAGTTGTACGGACTCAGAAGGTTCGCTCTTATGACCGGAAGCATCGATGGCGATGACACTGTAGTAATGAGGAACCCCATCTACGGGGTTGATATCGACATACCGTGTCTGCTCCGTTGTGCCTATCGCGGTCCACGGGGAAGCTCCGGTCTCATTGCGAAGGACCTGATAGCTGATTGCCGACGACGCTGTCTGCCAATGCAAGGCGATTCCCTGACGTGTGATCTGGTAGGTCAACCCTATCGGCGCCGATGGGCGTCTGCCGGGAGTCGCTTTCACTATCCCGGATACGATGGGCATTCCCACAGCGACCACGGGGTTCCCTACGGCATCCAGCGAAAGTAGTTGATAGTAGTAGGTTTGCCCATTCACAACGTCTCGGTCTTCGTAGGTGGAACGGTTGAACACAGGACGACCCAATGGTGCCAATTCGCCATCCGGTGAAACACCTCGGAGTACCTGATAACCAAAGGTCTTCTGTGCGATAGCAGGTTCCCACTTCAGTAAGACCTGTTGGTCACTACCTTCAGCACGCAACTGAGTTGCCCCTAAAGCCAATTGATGAGACCGGGTGATGTTGCGAATCAGAGATTGTTGATCCTGCCCAAGTACCAGCGCGTAGGTGACTGATTTCGACTGTCTGGGGCCAATATTGTAGGGGCCCACCGAGATGACACTCAGGTAGTCTGATGCAAGGGGCAAACTTGAACTCGTATCGACAACAAAATCTGCGGGGGCCATCACCTCGGATCGCGCTGCGTCACTGTAATCCCAGTCATTGGTATTGAGAATTCGATGCGCTCTGAACTTGCCGTGAATCAGGACCAGGGCTGCCTGCACCGGAACGATGCCGTCATCCGGTTCACCATCGAATGTCACGCTTGCCTGCCCCGGGATGTACCATTCCACCAGATCTGTATTGGGGTTGAGTTGATCTGGATCGACCGTATCGATATCCCAGTTGGTTGCTACCGCAAAGAAAATCCCTTCCGCATCCAGGTTTTGTCGATTGGTGAGTAGAAATCTGAGGATCACGATTTCTGCGGCGTCAGGAACCTTCTGTAAGTTCCAGGTGTAGCTGATCTGATCCACCAGAATATCAAAGGGAAGCTGGCTGTCCGGAGCAGGAGCATATTGGGTCAGAATCTCCTGGCGTATACGGCCATCCGTGAGATAGATCGGGTTCTGTACGGCCACCCACTCACCAAGCTGGAGATTGCTGTCTTCTGTCAGATCGAGGGCACTGGCAACATGGCCTGTACTGTCGCCACACCAGATTTCTGAAAAGGCATGAAGATAGGGGGCCGCCTCGTTTGTACCGATGGGATACCAACAGTTCGCCATCAGCACATCACCGACAAGACCACCGGATAGAGACCCAAAATCAGTGATCCCCACATCGATGAGCCCTGTCGTATGATGCAACGATGATTGTGCAAGGCCGACCGACGTCAGAGACACACCGATCAGAAAACAGATGATGACTACTTGTGATTGGCTCATGAAGAGGATTCCTCGTTTGCTGTATGGATAGTCTCAATCTGGAACAGGATGCTTCCCAAACCAGTCCAAAGTGTCCCGCAAACATACGACTTTTCCAATGACCGTAATTGCGGGTGATCTGAGTTCTGCTCGCTTTACTCGTACGATGATATTGGCAAGCGTGCCAACGGTAACTCGCTGGTGCAACCGGGTTCCCCACTCAATCGTTGCCACTGGCGTCTCCGGGGCGCGACCGCACAGGACGAGTTGATCGACGATCTCCGGCAGCTTCCTCAGTCCCATCAGGATGATCAGCGTATCCATTTTAGCAAGACTTTCCCAATTTACATGTGACTGCGGCTTTGTGGGATCCTCGTGCCCTGTTACGATGGCTACGGAACTCGATTTGCCACGATAGGTAATGGGAATTCCTGCATATGCGGGCACAGCCAAAGCACTGCTCACTCCGGGGACGACTTCAAAGGCGACGCCTGCCTGAGCACACGCCTCAGCTTCTTCCCCTCCTCGGCCAAAGAGGAACGGATCGCCGCCCTTCAAACGTACGACTATTTTTCCTTCACGCACTTTTTCGATGATAAGCGCGTTGATCTCAGCCTGGGAATAAAGGTGCTTCTCCGGCTCTTTTCCAACATAAATTCGTTCTGCAGTGACCGGTGTCTCATCCAACAATTCGGAGGCCACCAACCGATCGTAGATGAGAACTTCTGCCTGACGGAGACACTGGAGGCCCTTGACGGTGATCAGTTCTGGATCCCCTGGCCCGGCGCCCACCAGGTACAAGTATCCCTCTATTTTCCTCGTTTCTTTATGAAGCATGACGCATTCATTCTAACACGGGACTGAATGCTACGTCAACTCACGTTTTACACCTGTTCACCGATGAGTCATGCCCTATTGCCAATCATAGCATAGGTTTGCTTGCCTGACAACCACGTTATTCAAGCAAATTCAACGCCGGCAGTGTCTGAAACGTCCAATGAAGCTATAGACTGTGGCAATAGTCACGGTGAATACCAATGAACACTGGAAAATCTGTATCATCCGAAAGGAATCGTTGTATCATGAAAACACGAACGGGTAGTTTCCCTATTGGCTTTCGACGTGGTGGTGGCTGGCAGGGCGATCTGGATCATCTGATTGCCTGGGCGCAACAAAACGAACTCGAGGTGATTGACCTGGGTCGGGATGCGGATAGCGCGATCAAGGTTGTTCTGGACGCTGGTCTACGAGTAGGCTCCGTGGACCTGAAGGAATGGCAACCGATGATCTCCGCAGACAAAGCGAAACGTGCAGATGCCGTTGCCAGGAACACGGAGTACATCCAGGCATGTGGTGCGATGAACTATTTCACCGTGATGTTACCTGAAAATCCCGGTGCATCTCGGGCTGAGAATTTCGGCTATATGGTCGAAAGTTTCGGGGAACTGACATCGGTACTTGAGGAGAACGGCGGGCATATCGCCATCGAGGGTTGGCCAGGTCCCGGCGCGCTCTGCTGCACTCCCGAGGGATTCCGGGGACTGTTCAAAGAGATCCCCTCCGGTGCGATGGGAATCAATTTCGATCCGTCCCATCTGATCCGTATGGGTATCGATCCACTTCGTTTCCTGGAAGAATTTGGAGATCGGATCGTCCATGTGCATGGCAAAGACACGGAG
>JAJRTO010000185.1 GCA_024278235.1 Candidatus Poribacteria bacterium | reverse complement strand
GTGTATCTGCCGTTTCCCTGGGATACCACAGGAGAGAGCTTTCCCACTCGAGGCGAAAGGATCAGATCGATTGTGGCGTTGGGGATCGGGTGGTTTGCAGCATCACTCACAACAACTGTGATGGCTGCTGTCTCTCCACTCCCTGCGATGAGTTCGATTGGATTGACTTCGAGCTGGAGTTCTGCCGGCGGTCCCGGAACCAATGTAATCTTGGCATCTCCTCGCTTGCCGTTGGTCGTTCTAGCAATGATCTGTATCTGACCAAGTGTAGTACCAGCCGTGTATTTGGCAGTGTAAGATCCATCCCTGTGGTTGACTACTTCAGAGAGGCTCCCCACGGAAATGTCTGTTGCAGCAACTTGCAGCGGTAACAGTTGCAGTGTCACCAACTCATCTGCGACGGCTTGTCCGCGGACATCCGTCACGGTTACAAGCACTCCGGTCGTAGCCCCTGGGAGGGCGGCCAACACCGGCCTGTCTACAACGACCATCACGTTGTCTGCATTCGACACATGATGAACCTGAATCCGCACCGGTTGACCGGATTTTGCTTTGCCGTCGCTCACAGTTAGCATCAGGTCAAAGTTGCTCTGTTGCTGGGCGTAAGTCACCGTGTCGAATCTCGGTTTCCATGAGAACAGATCACCCTCAATAAGGGCACCATCGGGCAGAGGGTTTGCCGCGTAGGTGAGCATATCTCCGTCGACGTCCTCCGCGAACAGGGGCAGGCGTAAGGTAACGCCCTCGTCTACATTGAACACCAATGGTCTATCAGGATTCGCAACTTGATCCCCTATTTCGACGAAATAAGGGGCACTGTTGGGGATTGTATCCGGTACGATGGCGCGAAAGCTCCCTGCTGTAAAGGTGGTTGCATAGAGTTCAGGTCCTAACACAGCCAACCTCCAAACCGTCAAGCCCTGTAGCCCAGCCGGAGACCAGGAGAGGCCCTCATCCGGTGACTGGAAAATACCATCATCCGTACCAGCATAGAGGATGCCACGCCGCATGGCCAGCGCCCAGATACTTCCTCGATCCCCCGAAGGTGTCGTTAGATACCAGCTAATCCCGCCATCGTCTGAACGAAATACTCCTGCATCTGTGCCTGCATGGAGAGACGTCCCTAGTACTACCAGCGACCAAACCGGGCCTCCATCCCCTACGACTGCTGTTGGGATCCAGTTGATCCCTCCGTCATCCGAAAGAAACACCCCGGCATCGGTCGCCGCATAGAGGATTCTGTCCAGCACAGCCAGCGATGAAACTGGGAATCCATCCCCTACGACTGCCGTTAGGTCCCAATTGATTCCCCCATCATCCGAAAGAAATACCCCGACATCGGTCGCCGCATAGAGGATTCTGTCCAACACGGCCAGCGACCACACGTTGACCCCATCCCCCGTCAATGCCGTTGGATTCCAGGTGTTTCCTCCATCTCCGGATCGGAGAACACCCACATTGGTTCCCACGTATAGAATTGTATCAGAAATCGTCAGAAACGCGTATGCGCTCCAATCGTTGGCATCTATGGGTTCCCAGATCAGGCCGGCCACCTGGACGGGATTCACAGGAGTAACTCCTCCCACGGATTGGGCGTATACGGATGTACCCACCATTAGGAATACGATGGAGATCACAATAACTCGCCAATAGTTCATTTCTCCCCTCTCAATCGCTCAGATCGCATGCCACACATATCTATACTCAACGCAAACACAAACCGCGCTCTTTGCCATACTGTCACTATTATCTAGTGTATCATACCGCTCACTGGAAATAAAGTGCCGGTTCCACGGCACTGCTGGACAAACCGATCATGATCGTCTATCATCAGCTATGATTGGTATCGGCTACTGTCGCTGTTCAGTTGAGCACTGTCGTTGACCCCATCGAAAATGCTTGACACACCGGGACAACAATGATATACTTGCCCCACTCCTGAGTGTACCTTATCGTCGTGTTCGTCTCGTGTCTCCTGGTTCACCAACTCAACAGGTTCTCGTTTAAGAAAGATAGGACATCTATCTTTCGAAGGGTGCTACCGTCATGAACCTCATGGAAGTCCCCCTTGGGCGACATGCCCCAGGCATTGTCAACGTTATCATTGAAGTCCCGAAAGGGAGTAATAAGCGTTATGAATATAACGCAAAACGGAGGAGGTTCTACGTATCTTACAAGCTCAGTATTTCGATGCCGGCAGACTGTGGTTGGATACCTGAAGCAATCGGTGAGGATTCGGATCGATTAGACGCAATGGTGATCGCCCGTCATCCCACGCGTCCCGGCTATATTTGTCAGGCTCGCCCCATAGGAACGCTCCGGCAGAAAGATGGTGATCATAAGGTCATCTGTGTACTTCTTGGTGACGAAAAATATGAACATGTGCAGGACATCTCGGATCTCGACAATCGATTGATTCGAAGACTCGTGGCATTCTTTGAGCCATTTTTCGAGTTTGATGGATGGTTCAGCCGAACGGAAACGTTCGAATTGATCAAGCATTCTCATAAACGTTACGTGGAGATCCACGGCGAGAAATTGCCCGATAAGTCTCATGCCGAGCTGACTGCTGCTGTTGGGATTGTCCCCGTTATCCACGAGGATGGTCAAGAAGCTGATTTGGTCTATGAGGATGAATGATCCCGCTGAATACTAGATTGGATGCACGATGCCTGTTGCTACGATTGAATGGACAGATGGTAAACTTTGTCTCATCGATCAGACACTCTTGCCGAATGAACTGAGACATATCGAGTGTGAGACCGTAGAGCAAGTTTGGGAAGCCATCAAGGTTTTGCGGGTGCGGGGGGCCCCCGCGATTGGTATTGCAGCAGCTTTTGGCACTGTCCTGGGGATCTGGGATTCGGATGCGACTCGCTATTCAGATTTCAAGGAAGAACTCGATCATGTCACCGACTACCTGGCAACGTCTCGACCAACGGCCGTCAATCTTTTCTGGGCGCTCGCACGCATGCGCGATACTGCTGCTGCTCATCAGGAATTGCCCATCCCCGCACTGAAAGATCGTCTACTCGCAGAGGCCCAATCTATTCGGAAAGAGGATCAGGAAATCTGTCGTGCCATCGGTCGCCACGGAGCGGAACTGATACAGGATGGCATGGGGATTCTCACTCATTGCAATGCAGGTGGGTTAGCAACAGCAGATTATGGGACCGCACTTGCAGTGATGTTTACAGCGCGTGAACAGAACAAGAAGATCCATGTCTTTGCTGATGAAACCCGACCCCTATTGCAGGGAGCACGTCTCACAACATGGGAGCTTATGCAAGCGCAGATCGATGTGACCTTGATCTGCGATAGCATGGCCGCTCAAGTGATGCGCGAGAAGCGGGTACAGTGTGTGATTGTGGGGGCAGATCGCATTGCCGCTAACGGGGATACCGCCAATAAGATCGGGACTTATGGCGTTGCGATCCTTGCGAAGTATCATCAGATTCCCTTTTATGTTGCTGCGCCGACTTCCACGTTTGATATGACACTCGCCACCGGAGAAGACATCCCCATCGAAGTCCGGAGCGACGAGGAGATCACAGAGCCTACCGGAAAACGCATTGCTCCCATCGGCGTTCAAGTCTACAATCCTGCCTTTGATGTGACCCCTGCCGAGCTGATCGCCGCCCTCATCACGGAGAAGGGCATCATTTATCCACCCTTCGAATCCAATCTGAAGATCCTGTTTCAGAAATGACCCGGCTCGATGTGGTTTCAGTACCTTCTCTGCTGCATCCTTCCGATCTGCAAGATGCCACGGCTGTCGTGATAGATGTGCTCCGCGCAACGAGCACGATGGCAACGGCTCTTGCTCATGGTGCGGGAGGAATCATCCCTGTGGCCACCCCTGAGCAAGCATTTGCAGTACACTCTGAGTTCCCTGAGCAGCGTCTCATTGGCGGAGAGCGTCTCGGCAAACCTCTTCCCGGGTTTCACCTCGGCAATTCTCCATGCGAGTACATCCGGGAGGTCGTGCAGGATAAACAGATCGTGCTAACCACCACCAATGGGACACAGGCACTACTCGCCTCTGAATCTGCTGATCAGGTATGGATAGCGAGCTTCCTGAATCGGCGTGCATGCTGTGAGGTGCTCCAGGAGAGAGAACAGATCGTGCTGGTCTGCTCAGGGAAGGAAGGGCGTTTCTGTCTTGAGGATACGATCTGTGCCGGGGCACTCGTGGATCACTTGCAGAACAATGGGCCATTGGAATGCACGGATGCTGCTGAAGCAGCCTATGCATTGTATCGACACTGGGCCGGAAACTTGCCAGGGCTATTGCATCAGTGTGAGCATGGGCGGTATCTGGCGAGCATCGGTCTCACAGAAGATCTGAGCTACTGCGCACAATTGGACATCTTAAGCGTGAACGGCTTACTACAAGGTGGGATCGTCGGTCGCATCGAGACGGACTCGACTGGGCTTTGAGCGCACCAATGGCTTTCATGATCTCTTCACCGATCGCGTGATATGCTTCCCGACCTCGACCCGCACGTAATGCATCCAGTTCCAGAGGAGTCCCAATATAGAGGCGAACCTTTGCTCGGCGAGGCAATATGCGACCGCGTGGCAGCACATGGTGCATGTTTTGTAGGTAGATAGGGACGACCGGATCCTGCGCATGGTATGCCAGAAAGGCAGCACCCATGGCGGCTTCCCCCAACGATCCGTCATGGCTCCGCGTCCCCTCCGGAAAAATCAGCACCAGTTTCCCGGTACGTACCAGTGTCAAAGTCCGCTTGAGTGCAGCTCGGTCAGGACTCCCCCGATGCACAGGGAAGGCATTCACCGTCCGTAACAGGTTATCGATGGGACCCGGTATGAATAATGTCGAGCGGGCCATATAGTGAACTTCACGCTCGAATCCTGCCCCTAGAAACAGTGGATCCAGGTAACTGGCATGGTTACACATGAGGAGAGCACCCTCTTCAGGGGTATTCTCCTGACCATACACTTCAAATCGGGAGAGACTTCGCGCCAGCGCGCACGAAATACGGTGCCCGGCCGAATAGATGGGATTGTCGATGAAATCGCGGTACATGATATGGACTCAAGGGGTTCCTGGTTGTGATGGATCGGACGGCTCCACCTTCATCACGACCAATGTGATGTCATCAAATTGGGGAGCACCTTCCGTGAAATCAACCACCGATTGGTAGATATGTTCCATCAGCGTTTGTGCAGGCACATCCGCATGCTGCCGGATCAGCTCATACAAGCGTTCTTCTCCAAACATCTCTTCTGCATGGTTCTGAGCCTCTGTGACACCATCCGTGTAAATGACCATCACCTGGCCAGGTTGAAGCGATTCGCAACTTGACTCAAAGGGAATGTCCTCCAGGAACCCGACGAGTAGCCCGCCAACGGTCAGTAACCTCAACTCATCCGTATTCTGATCATAGAGAATAGGAGGATTGTGACCCGCGTTGACAAACGTGAACTTGCGTTCCGTGGCGTTCAACACGCCATAGAAAAGGGTCACGAATTTTTCGTCAGGGGAATCTTTGACAAGCGTGTTGTTCACAAGAAAGATCGTTTCTTCCACAGGATGTCGGTTTTCTACCTGTGCACGCAATGCAGCACGCAATGTTGCCATCAGTAAGGCAGCCGGCACCCCTTTGCCAGAGATGTCAGCCACCACCAAAGCGCACTGTTCATCGTTCAGAGGGATAACGTCATAATAATCTCCGCCCACATGGGTTGCTGGGATGTTCATACCGGCAAGCCCAATCCCCTCATAATCCGGGAGTTGCTTTGGGAGGAACCCATCCTGGATCTGATGCGCCAGGTCCAACTGCTGTTCCAATAGCTGTTTTTGTATAGATTCCTGATGCAGACGTTCCTTCTCTATTGCAATGGCCGCCTGATCCGCAAGAGCTGTAAAGAGCGGAATATCCAGTTCGGTGAAACAGGTACCATCTTGTTTATTGACGGCCTGCAAGACCCCGATGATCTCATCTTGAGAACTTCGCAACGGCACACAGATCAGCGAATCCGTCTGGAATCCTGACTTTGAGATATCGCCAAAGAATCGAGGGTCCTTTTGGGCGTCTGTGACGACCAGAGGCTGCCCATGTGTGGCAACCCACCCGCCAAACCCTTTTCCAGGAGGAATACGGATACCCGATATCTCAGCGCGGGCAGGACCTGTTGGCACTGTAATGATCAATTCACCGGTTTCTTTGTCCAGCATCATGAGCGAACTTGCGTTTGCATCCATGATCGCTTGAGCGGCTTCCATAATAGCCGAAAGCAGAGACTCAATATCCATGGTCGAATTGATCCGCGCGATCAGCTCGACCAGAAGGGTCAGGCGATGGATCGGCGCCGTAAGGAGTTGCTCGTTGACACGATGTTGCTCTGATGATTTTGACATAATGGGTTCCATAACGATGATGACTCGACCTGTTGTTATCAGGTGTTCAGCATATCCAATATCCGGGAAACATAGGAGAAACTGGGGTTTGATACTTTACGCAAAATCCTCGTCTGCGATGAGATCATGGGGAGCCTCATACAAAATAGGTCTCATCTGCAGTGCTGTGTATGTGGGACCGATTTCCATATCGACAGGGAGATAGATGGCAACCGTTGTGCCGGATCCCTTTGTGCTTTCCAATACAATTCTGCCGTGATGTGCGACTACTGTCCGTTCAACGATACTGAGCCCAAAGCCACTTCCCTGGGGTTTGGTGCTGTAGCCTGGCCTAAACACATCCTGACGTATCGAAGAAGAAATGCCTTTACCAGTGTCACTGAACCTTAGTTCGACCTCTGCCTGCGTTGGAATATATTTAGAAATGATCCATAGCTTGCCTCCCTTCTCCATCGCTTCAACCGCGTTGAGGATCAGATTGTGAAATGCCTCTTTGAGTTGTGTTGGATCTGCCCTCACATGTGGCAGTTCATCAGCGAGAGAAAGGATACATTCTACTTGATGCATGTTGAACATGGATGACATATAGGCGACAAGACCCGTGATCAGGTGGTTCAGATCCAAGAGTTCAAAAACGAGTTCGTCCTGTTGGAGTGCCTGGAGCAGTTGAACCATTTCCTCGTAGCAGTTCTGTTGTTCG
>JAJRTO010000184.1 GCA_024278235.1 Candidatus Poribacteria bacterium | reverse complement strand
GGCAACCCATCGCAGATACGGTGGATGTTGCGGCATACGGAGGAACTCCATCTCATCTTTAATCGGTTAGAACGCTACGGGATGATTCCACGTTGACTGTATTTTGGATTGTGCGTTGCTCTCAAAACCAAGCACAGATTTGCCCCCTTATAGATCTCAGAGACTCATTGTAACATGTGACATCCTCCGCGTAAAGGAATTCTGCATGAGTCCGGAGGAGCTAAGATTGCACTTTACTTGTGCTCTGTCGATTGCTATAATTCTGTACTCACCAGGAATGGGGCCTTAGCAGGTGCCAATAGGCAGAAAGCAGAATCACCATGAAGAGAATCACCGTTGTGAGGGTTGCTTTGGTTGCCTTCTTATCACTCCTGATAATGCTTGGTCAGACAGAGGAGTCAGAAGCTATGGAGCGTTATTTGGTTACATCCCGTATTGAAGATGGGGTACGTGTCTATACACTCGTCGATAATCAGACCCGTGCCGAAGCTGACATTGTGCCTGAATTGGGTAATAACTGCCTCAGTTTTCGACGCTTGCTCCGGGGAGAGATCATTGATCTCATCGAACCGGCGCCGGGAATCACAGAGGTCAAGAGCAGGCCGTCAGGATTTGGTAATCCGATCCTCTTTCCTTTTCCGAATCGCGTGCGGGAAGGAAAATACACGTTTGAAGGAAAGACCTACGAGTTTGAGACGAAAACGACACTTGGCAACTCGATTCACGGCCTGGTTTATACCCGTCCCTGGTATGTTGAATCCGCCAAAGCGTCTGAATCAGGCGCCAGGCTAGTCAGCCGCTTCGATATAACAGATTTTCCGGGACTGGAGGAACAATATCCTTTTCCCTTTGAACTCATCGTTACCTATACGCTTGCAGAAGGCGCGTTGCTTTTCGATGTCGAGGTGAAAAACACAGGAAACAGCAATATGCCGATGGGATTTGGAATCCATCCGTACTTTAACGCGCCGCTATTCAAAAGCACCGATCCGGCGGATTGTCTGATACGTGTTCCTGCCAGTCAGTGCTGGGAATTGGACGAATTCCTTCCAACCGGGAGGCAGATCGATGTAACGGACCGTAATGATCTGCGTGAAGGAAAGAGCTTTGCAGGAATGCGTTTTGACGATGTTTTCACCGGTCTTACGGAGAAACCAAGTCGTTGTCTTATCGACGATAGGGCAAAGCACGTACGCTTCGTGCTTGAATCAGATCCACAGTTTCGTGAGATCGTCGTTTATACGCCCCCGGAACGAAATGCTATTGCGATAGAACCATACACCTGCACGACCGATGCTGTGAATTTGCAGCCGCAAGGGATCGATGCTGGACTCATCGTTCTGAAACCGGGCGAGGCGTTTCATGGGCAGATAAAGATGTACGCTGAGGAGTACGAATGATCCGATCTTGACAAGTAGGATTCTGTAGTCTACAATAACAATTAGATAAAATTGGTTGTGAATGTCGTATTTATAAGGGGATTTTCTGATGCTCCAGATCTCACAAAGTTGCGATTATGCCATCCAGGGATTGATATATTTAGCCTCAAAACAGGAGACGAAACCCATTGCAGTGGATGAAGTCGCACAGGCCCGGTCCGTTCCGAAGCACTATTTATCGAAGATCTTTCAGTTATTGATGCGGTATGGGTTGATCAGCTCTTACCGTGGGATCGGCGGCGGGTATCTTCTAGCTCGTCCCGCTGACGAGATCACGATCAGGCAAGTGCTCGAAGCAGTAGAAGGCCCCCTTGTCGTGAGCCAATGTGTGACCCCAACCGGTTGTCGCGCGTGCGTACATGCGAATGGATGTCCCGTTCAATGTTTCTGGTATGGCATCCGTGATCGTCTACTTGACATGTTGAGCAGCGCGACGATTCAGGATATGGTTAGCAAAACCGACGGATCCAACCAGGGCAACCTCAAATGGGATTGATGAGTTTGATGAGATATTCGAGGTCCCATCCCGCTCTGCGTCTCTTTGTCTTGATACTTGCCTTGAGCGAGGAGTCTTGACGCAAGAATGGGCAGTATCCCCGCCAGATCAGGATTAACCTCAGCCTAAAGAATGACAGCACTAGGTTAGGACCCGGTTATCGAGTGTACTTTGGTGAGGTAGATCGTGAAAATGTCGTGCTGCTTTGCGGAGGAAACAAGAGCACACAGAATCGGGATTTACTTCGAGGCAGGGGAGGACATCACCGCTTGGCTCGACTCCGATTCAGGTAACCAATCCCGGCCGGTGATGTGTGGGAGAGGGGCGGTAGGAGTTGGCTAACTGCCGCTGTTTTTGATGAAGTTCCATCCGTGTGTGCAAGGATTCCTTAAGGTCAGATAAGCGTTCCTGAATCTGCTGATCTGTGGCAAGCAGCTCTTCGATGACTCGGCGAGCTGCTTGCTGTTCATACTCGCTCCCGGTTTCGATGATCCGCTTCGTCTGGTGTAAGAGAGTACTTCGCTTCTTCAGGTGTTTTAAGAAGCGTTGAGTATCCTCTTGCTCAATACACGATTGAAGCTGTTGAGTTTGTGCGATCAGTTCGCCAAATACAAAATGGGTTGATTGCATATTAAGCTACCATAAAGTTACGAGTGACCGGTTGCTGAGGAATCAACACCGGAGACGCTTGTTCGGATTGACCGTGTTGCTCGAAAACCTGTGCCCATACATCACGAAGTGATGATAGGTGAGATAGCACATCGTCAATCAGTTGAGGATCCTTCTTGAGATCAGCCTGTCGAATCTGCCATACCATGTATTCATACAGCCGCCAGAGATTCTGAGCAATTTCGCCTGCCTCAAAGTCCAGAGATGCAATCAACTCCATCACAATGTTCTGTGCCTTGACAATCTGTTCAGAGAACTCACTGCGCGAGTAGGAAGGTGACTCCAGCATTTGCTTCGACTTCTTAAGAGCGGTGCTCGCACCATCATACAACATGAGAATCAAGGTTCCCTGATCGGCAGTTAGTGTTTGGCTCTGTTGATACTTTGCGTATGGACTCATTACATCCTCCGTTGTTTCGATCTGATACCGAATGATGCATTAGGATATGTTGTCTTTTCTATCGGATAGTCCCTGCCACATCCTGAGCAAAAAAACACACCGGGCTGAATAAAGCAACTGGGTTTGCGGGACATATCAATAGCCATGGGCAGCGTGCCTCGCTTTTTTGATAGCCTCGATGAAGGCGCGTACATCCTCCTCTGTTGTATCAAAAGCTGTCATCCAGCGGACTTCAGCGCGCGGCTCATCCCATACGTAGAAGTAGTAATGTTCCTGAAGCGATGGGATGATCTCTTTAGGAACAGCCGCAAAAATAGCATTCGCTTCAACGGGTTGCATGATGGCGATCTCTGGAATGCCCGTGAGTCCTTCGGCAAGTCGTTGGGCCATCAGATTGGCGTGTTGTGCATTTGTGAGCCACAGGTCGTTGGATAATAGGGCCTCAAATTGGGCTGCGATGAAACGCATTTTAGATGCAAGCTGTGTGCACTGTTTTCTGAAGTATCTGAGAGTCTCAGCAAGTTGCCTGTCGAAGAAGATCACCGCTTCCCCAAACATCATACCGTTCTTGGTACCACCGAAAGACAGCACATCGACACCAACATCAGTGGTGATCTGCCGGAGTGGAACATCAAGACTCGCAGCCGCATTGGACAGTCTGGCACCATCCATATGTATCAGCAGACCATGACGATGAGCAAAGTCTGCGAGCACCTGAATCTCCTGCGGTCTGTATACGGTGCCGAATTCAGTGGTCTGAGTGATCGAGATCACACCAGGTTGGGCATGGTGTTCGACACCGAATCCACGCAGATAGGGCTGTATCTGTTCAATCGTAAGTTTGCCATCTTCGGTTGGGATTGGCACGAGCTTACAACCCGCGAGCCTCTCAGGGGCATTACATTCATCCACGTTGATGTGGGCTACTTCAGAGCACAAGATGGAGTGAAAGGATCGGGTGATCGTGCTCAAGCCAACCACATTGGCTCCCGTGCCATTGAACACAAAGGCGACCTCGATATTGTCGCCAAAATGCTCCTGAAACTTCCTGACGGCAGATTCGGTAAATGGATCTTCACCATAGGCGATTGCATGGCCTTGATTGGCAGAAACTATCGCTTGAAGGATCTTCGGATGGACACCCGCACTGTTGTCACTTGCAAAACTTCTGGGTAAATTCATACCTTTAGCCATCTCCCAATTTCTTTTGAGGTGCCGCTTATATCATCAATACTGCAATGCGCTGACGGGATCAAGTTCTGATAGGTAGGCTACCATCAGTTTTACGATATTATCCACATCTTCCAGGTTGATCACTTCACACGAACTATGCATATAGCGACAAGGAACGCTGACCACACTCGCAGGAATTCCACCGTGTTGTTGTGAAATCGCATCCGCATCGGTGTGGGTTCTGCCGGTTTCGGTTTCCAGTTGCCAGGGGACCCCATGTTTCTCAGCAACGGCACGCAATTGCTCATAAATGCGTTGGTGAGTTCGCACACCTCGGATGAGAACAGGGCCTTTCCCCAGTGAGATTTCGCCATATTTCTCAACAGAGGTCGTCGGATAATCGGTTGCCCAGGTAACGTCGAACGCAATCCCCATGTCTGGTTTCCAGCGATTTGCCAATGGCCCTGCTCCCATGCCGCCAACTTCTTCTTGAACGGCCGAGACTCCAAGAACCGATATACGACATTCAGGTTGCTGGCTGATCGCGCGCAGAACCTCAGCGACCAGGTAGCAGCCGACCCGGTTGTCGAAGTTACGACAGGCAACAAACTGATTGTCCAAAGCCAACCAATCATCACCAAAAACAACCGGATCACCAATCTCCACTCGCTTCAAGGCATCCGCTTTATCTTTAGCACCGATATCGATCCAGATGTCGCTGATCTTGAGATCCTTGTTTTCCTCAGCAGGTCTTCCCACAACGCCGGGGACGATACCATGCCTGGATGCGATCCGTACACGTTGGGAAGGGAGCAACATCGGATCCACTCCCCCCACACTGGCGACATGGAGATAACCTTTATCATTGATGTGCTTGATGAGCAGTCCAATCTCATCGATATGCCCAACGAGCATCACGCTGAAATCGGACTCTCCTTGAAACCGTGCTGCGCAGTTGCCCTGGAAATCGTCGTGGATGTCTGCTAAGAAGGTTTCAACATACTCATGCCACACACGTTGTGCGGAGCGTTCGTATCCGGAAACACCCGGTTCCCTGAGCAGCCGTTTGAAAAAGTCACAACTGATAGATTCCATTCGATGGAGACCCCTATGGATAAGAACTTGTGATTCGATAACTTTAGCATTTGCTCCTGCTGGATGGCCCCGTCCAACTCATTATAAAACATCTACGGCAACAGTCTTATCGAAAATAATGTGCTGTCGCCCATGGATGTTATCTTGTTCAGGATAGTCGGTTCGGTAGTGAGCGCCCCGACTTTCCCGACGTTTCAGAGCAGCCCAAACGATCAGCAAAGCTGTCTGGCGCATATTCGCGAGTTCACAGGTGGAGCGGCTGATCGGATCGGGAGAGCAATCAAGATTCGATAGGTATTCGAAAACTGTTTGCAATCCCTCTTGATTGCGCACAATTCCCGCGTGCTCCCACATGAACTCTTGAATCTGTTCGTACTGCTGTTTGATATTTCGTTCCTGCCTGTTCTGATGGTCGACGGTAGAGATAAACCGTGGAAACTTACGGGAACGCAGCACATGGGCATACTCAGCCGCGTAATGACCAGCGCGTGCTCCGAACACAAGGCCCTCAAGTAGCGAGTTGCTCGCGAGGCGATTTGCGCCATGCACACCGGTGCCGGCGACTTCACCACATGCATAGATGCCCTGAATGTTTGTTTCAGTCCGAATATTGGTGTGAATGCCGCCCATCATGAAGTGAGCGCCTGCCCGAACAGGAATCAGCGTGTCTGTGATATCCAAGCCACAACTGGCACAGGTTCTTGTGATGGTCGGAAAACGTCTGCGCACGAAATCCCCGGGAAGGTGTGTCACATCGAGGTACACGCAGGGCCTGCCGGTAAGCTGCATTTCTGTATGGATAGCGCGTGTCACAACATCACGCGGAGCAAGGTCAGCAAGTTCGTGATACTTGGGCATGAATATCTCCCCCTTAGCGTTCAGGAGAATGCCACCTTCCCCACGAACAGCTTCTGAAATGAGGAAACCGGGACAGCCCTGCAAGAAAAGGGTCGTTGGATGAAATTGCACAAACTCCATATCCATCAGTTTACAACCGGCACGATAGGCAATGGCGATCCCATCTCCCGTGGCAACCTCCGGATTACTGGTACTTTGATACAGTTGTCCCAATCCCCCTGCTGCCAGAATCACCGCTTTGGCCCGCACGATCATCAACTGCTTTTCTCTTAACACCAACGCTCCGTAACAGACACCCTCATGGGTTAGGAGATCCACCACAAATGTGTGTTCCATCACCTGAACGCGCTCTGGCTTGCCCACTGTTGTCACCAGAACCGCCTGTGTTTCTTCGCCTGTAGCATCCCCACGTGCGTGAATGATACGCCTTCGTCCATGTGCTGCTTCGAGTGTAAACCCAAGCTGATCTCCCTGACGATCGAATTTGGCTCCCCACTCGATCAACTCTTGAACACGCTCGATACCTTCTTCTACCATCACACGAACGGCAGATGGATTACAGAGACCATCACCTGCATTGAGTGTATCTTCAATGTGTGCAGCGATCGTGTCTTCCTTGCTCAGAGCCACAGCAATGCCACCTTGTGCGTAACGTGTGTTACTTTCTGAAATGACATCTTTTGTAACAACGAGCACCTGGCAGTGATGACTTGCCTCTATGGCAGCACGTAATCCGGCATTTCCACTGCCGATCACCAGGATTTCAGTATCTATGCTTGGTAAATGCAGACTGTCAAATGGTATGATATATCTTATGCCCATAAAGGGACTCCATTTAGCTTATCCTTCCGCGGACCTTCAGGCACTTCCCAGATGCAGACGTAACTAACGTTCCATCATCCAAACGCACCTCGGCTTCGGCCCTCACATAGCGTTGGCTACTCTTAACCGGCCAGGCACGCACCGAGAGGGTCTCACCAATAGGCACTGGTTTGACGAAGCGTACCTCGAGTTGGGCTGTTACTGCGGGGGCATCAAAGACATGGATGGCAACGTAGGTAATGGCTTCGTCTACCAATGTGCTTAGCACACCACCGTGTAAAACGCCTCGCCATCCCTGGAAATGAACTGGCGGAGTGACCTGAGTATGAACGGTTTTCCCGTCCTCGGCGAGTTCAAGATCAAGATGGAAGCCGATAGGATTGTCTTTGCCACAGACAAAGCATCGGTTATCATTGTCAACCTGCATGAAAACTACTGCATGCTGGATGCTGCTGGTCATTATGCTTGAGAATAACACAAACGGTGCTTATGAGGAAGAAAAATCGAGTGGAACAAAGGAGTAAACTCATAACTCTTATGCCTCCCCACGCACAGCCCATGCGCATGAACAGCGTACTTGACTCAAATGATTAGGGGAATTGTAGCACAGTGCCCTCTAGAAAACAAGATGATATGTTGGATACAACCGCTCCATGCAATGACGATATGTCCTGAACCCGTGGTGGATGGTCAGCACACCAGAATGGCATCATAGCAAGATCCTGGCAATCAGCAGGTAGTCCAAAACACCGATGATATCAATGACAGTAGTGAGAAACGGGCCGGTCGCAATGGCAGGATCCCACCGAAGTCGTTGAAAAAGCATCGGCACAAGTGTACCCACGGCAGCGGCACAGATGATATTCGCGCAGATGGCGAATGCCACGACGATTGGCAGGAGCGTGACTCCGGGGAAGAAAAGCCATGTGAATCCTGCGAGTAACAGCCCGGAAAAGATCCCAAGAAAGGCACCCACTCCGAGTTCTCGCAATAGCAGACGCCAGATTTCTTTCAGTTGGATCTCACCTGTGGCAAGACCTCGAACGGTAATCGTCGCTGACTGAGTTCCCACGTTCCCAGCCATTCCCATGATAATGGGCAAGAAAGCCGCCAGTAAAATCCATTGGGTCAGATCTGCTGACAGGTAATAGAGTATCAACACGGCAATGAGTCCGCCTATCCAACTGACAGATAGCCAGGGAGCACGCGCTCTCAGATTTTTCCAGACCGATTTGGATTCCAGTGCGACTTCACCCGTGCCCGACAATTTGAGCATGTCTTCCGTATTTTCTTCACGGATGACATCGATGACATCATCTACCGTCACAATGCCAACCAATATCCCATCCTCGTCAAGCACAGGTACGGCCAGCAGATTGTAACGTGTCACCATGCGAGCGACTTCCTCCTGTTCTGTGAAGGTATTCACGCTGTAGATCTTGGTTGTCATCAGATCGCGCAAGGGTGTTTGAGGGCGTGTAGCGACGAGTTGGCGCAATGAAACGACCCCCTTGAGTTTTCCGAGATCATCGACGACGTACACGTAAAACACCATCTCTACATCGATGAGTTCACGGATCTTCTGGGTTGCATATTCGGCGGTGGTATCTTCTGGAAGGGCAAAGAAGTGGGGCGTCATGATATACCCCGCCGTCTTCTCCTCGTACTGAAGAAGGTCTTCCGATGGAGCCCCTTTGACAAACTGAAGCAGGTATTCCGCTTTCTCATCAGGGAAATCCACAAGCAGATCGTTGAAATCATCGGGGGCCATCACCTGAAGGACTTTTGCCAATCGCTCCTCTTTCATCGAATCGATGAAACCCAGCCGATCCTCAGCAGAAAGTTCTTTCAACACGCCGGCAGCCTTGTCTGCATCTGCGAGAAGTTCATACACGGCGGGCCGTTCTTCTGGCCGCAACCCGTGGATGATCCGTGCAATATCGGCAACGTGCGTCTTGTTAAGCAAATTCTGCAGATTGTGGGTCGCCCTACGTTTGATCAACTTGATCGTCGTATTCAGCAGAATATTGTCAAGCTCGTGTAATTCCCGTGTGGTTACCATGGAAATAGCCCCTGGTTTCGCCTGTGCTGAAGGCTGGATGTCTACCATTATATTACCCGCAGCACGGATGGTCAAGAGTAGATGGTTCCCAGATATGTCTATTGATTGATATCGGCTCGTGTGGTAAGATAGCGCATCACAGCGGAAGATGCCATGGGGAACAGAAGTATGGTCTTTCTTCTTTGTTGCCTGCAAATACTGTTCGTTCCGTACCTTGCAGGTGCTTATGATACACTGGATGTGTCTCTGACTGCCATCATCAAGGAATCCCGAACCCTGGACAGGGATTTTGCGCTACCTGAGCGTGGCGAACGCTCCAAGATGGCAAGTGCCGTCCGAAGACTGCTTCAATCGTTTGAGAGAGATCCTTCACGCCTTGCAGATGTGCCACAACTGGCAGATCTAGGATTCGAGGTCGTCTTACTGGAAGACGGTTCGGAACAGTATGTCGTACTTCGTGAGCGCGAAGGAGAGCGAAGAGGCGGGGGAATATATATCTTCCGGCCATCTCAGGCACAGAATTCTCCGCAGAAAGACAGTCGCCGGCTTACGGTTATCCAGGCTCCCCATTCGCGTTATGACCGATACACAGGCTCGATCAGCCGCCTGGTTTTTCAGAAAACTCAAGCCTTTGGGCTCTTTCTCAACACCGCCCATCGCTATGCGGATGAAACGGATAACCAAAGTGATCTGGCACACAACGACCAGGCGCATTTCCAGGTGGTTACTCAGACAATCTGCGATTATTTCAACAATATCCTGGTGATTCAGTTTCATGGATACACATCCGAGAAGCACAAGGATGTCGATCAGAACTTCGCAGTCATCTTGAGCGATGGCGTTGGATACACGCAGGACAGATCGGTTTTACGCCCGATCATCCAGCGGTTCACAGCCGCATTAGGAGAGCAAGCGGTCGGCGTCTTCGGTAGGAATGTGTACCAACTGGGCGGTACTACAAATGTGCAGGCGCGCTATATCAACAGCAACTCTGACGATACGTTCATTCATGTCGAGATGTCTCAGAAACTCCGTCGCCGGGTTTACCGAGATTCGGATTTTCGGGATCCGTTCATCGAGGTCTTCCGCTAAGAGTCTCCACCACCTGAAATGACAAGCACCGGTTCGCGTTTCTTGATGAAATTTGCAATGGCCGCGCTATTGATTTCATCGGGACGGAGGTGTCGGACAGGGCCGTTCTTCACGTGAAGGTTGATAAGAATGACTCGCCCTGCTTTACCTTGCGACACAAAGGGAGGATCTCTGAGCCACCGGGGATAGATCACCAGATATTCCTGATGCGAAGCCTGATCGACCACGTATGCCAATCGATGGCCGATGCCTTTGGCAATTCTTCGTAAACGCAGCAGGTAGGCGACGTTCCACAAATCCTGATACTGTTGTGCAAGTTCGATCATTTCAGCAAATTTGCCGCTATAAGTCGACCTGTCCAGAAGAGGTTCACGATCTTCCACAAGCGATGGGAGCCATTGGGATAGATCTTGCCGTTCTGTCCGGATTCCCATCTTCTTCAAGAGTATCGTTAGGCGATCCGTATCAGCATGGCTTTGATAAAGATTGCGGATATCGCGATTGACCCACAGATGCACAAGCGTGCCCATGTTGTGGGTTTCGGCGAATTGATACTGCAGATTGCCTTGAGTGGCAAAGCGGATATACTTCTTGGAGCCGTCAAAGTAGCCAATTGAGTAACCCAGATCTCTGAGATCCTGCTCAAGGCGACGCACTTTAGCGGGGATATCCGGACCGTAAGCGACTTCTTTACCGAGGCTCAGCACAATATCCGCATCAACCAGCCATTCATCTTCCCGTTGATCCGTGATTCCCCGGAGATATGGCATATAGGGCCGGAAGCCTCGAACTTGCGTCACCAGGTAGCCATCCCGGTGAATACCTCCATTTTCTGCATCATGTTTGTTAGCACGACTCCCTTCCGATACAGGTGGGGTATGGGATCGGGAACTATTTTCGCGCAGGATGACCTGATGGACAAGCTGGAACATGTTCCGCCGGTTTTCAGCAACGATGACATCGGCCTCGAAATTGGGTTGGGCTTCCCTGTGAGCACTCGCGATCAGGAGCACCTGGGCGCCGAGATGCTCAAAAAGCTGAACACCCATTTCAAACGTGTTGACTTCACTCAACGGATGGGGAACCTCGATTGCCATCGGCCGAGAATCACCCAGCTTAAAAACGTACGTTCCCCAGTAACGTCTGTGTGGATTGCCTTCCACTGTAGGATCTTCGCTCTTCTCGCGTAGGATCAGATACCGATCTCCTGTGACAACGTAGGTGTAATCGACCAACTCATATCCCAGAGCAGCCGCTGCACTTGCGATGATGTCCAATTCATTTGAGTCTTGGCTGATGCCAT
>JAJRTO010000183.1 GCA_024278235.1 Candidatus Poribacteria bacterium | reverse complement strand
TGCACCCAATACCTATCTCCATTTCTACAATGGTGGCAAGTTGCGTGCGGAGTTTATGGGGGAACCCGAACCGAAAGATGACTTCCGATCGGAAGAATGGATCTTTTCAACAAACCGTGCGATCACCCCCGGCCGAGAAAACCCCCCTGATAAGGGGATCAGTCGGATTGAACTGCCGGCGGGTGAACAGGTGCTGTTACCTGAGCTGCTTGAGGCATTTCCCGATGAAACGCTCGGACGCAAACACTATGAGAAGTACGGTGCGACCCTGGGCATCCTGCTCAAGATCTTCGATGTCGGCGATGGAGCCCATATTCCCGTACATTGGCATCCCTCTCCCGAATTTGCGAAAAAGTATCTGAACTCCCCTTATGGCAAGAACGAAGCCTGGATAGTGATCGGCACACGTCCCGGCGCGAAAGCATGGGTTGGCTGGAAACAGGATGTCTCGAAGGAGGATTTCCGGAAATGGATGGATGCTCAGGATGTCGAAACCATGCGTCGCCATCTTCATGAGATCGAGCCAAAGGTGGGAGATGTGATCTTCCTTCGAGATAGCTTTGTGCATTCGCTGGGAAGCGGCCTTTGTATCCTGGAGCCGCAGGAGCCAACGGACTGGAACATCCTGGCGGAATGGGAAGGTTATCCCTTTGATAAAGAAGAGGGCACGCTCGGCCTGGGCTGGGATCTCGCATTGGAAGCCGCAGATTTCGGTGCGATGTCACCAGAATATCTCAACAACTATGTTCGACGCATGCCCGAGAAAGCCCGCGAGGAAGCCGGAGGTTACGAGGAGCACCTTGTGCCTGAGGAGGCCAAGCCGTTCTTCTTTGTCACCCGCCTGAAGGTGGCGAGTCAACTCAGTATGCCGGGGGATCGTGGGTTCTATTGCGCGGTCACCATCCAGGGCGAGGGTCTGCTGCGAGGACCTTTTGGAGACGTTCCCATCCGGCGTGGTCGATCCGTCTTCATCCCGGCGGTACTCTCCGGCTATGATGTCGTCAACACGGGGACTCAACCGTTAGAGATAGTATGTTGCTATCCCCCGGAAATTTGAAAATCCAATACTTCTGAGGAGTGCTATCATGAGCAAGAAACTTTCTATTGGCAGTTGGGCTTATACGTTTGGACCTTATGAAGATCATCCGGTACCATTCACGACAGTGGTACGTCGTTTGGGAGAACTTGGGTTCGATGGCGTGGAAATCGGGGCGTTTCAACCCCACATCCATCCGGATGATTATCCGATGAAGAGTGACCGTGACAAGATCCGTGCCCTTCTCGCTGTCAACGGCCTGGAGGTCTCCGGTATCGCCGCGGACTTCTGGACATCGCCGGGGCCGGGGACCGATGAAGCACAGGAGGGTGACGCCTACATCAAGCTCTTCAAGAAAAATCTACAGCTTTGCCTGGATCTGGGATCCCCCGCGATTCGCGTGGACACCGTCGATCCCCCCGATGGCATCGAAGGGGTTGACCGCAAAACGGCCTGGAACCGCATCGTCGCACTCTGGAAGGTGTGTGCCCAGATCGCAGAGGACAACGGGGTACGGGTCGTCTGGGAATTTGAGCCGGGGTTCATGTTCAACAAACCGAGCGAGGTGGTGCAGATGGTCGAAGATGTGGGGCATCCGAACTTCAAAGTGATGTTCGATACCTCGCACGCATACATGTGTGGCGTCGTTGGCGCACGGCAGCCGGAACCGAAGGAAATCCTGGCCGGGGGGGTGTTGGAGTTTGTCGAGATGCTCAAAGGCAAGATTGGGCATCTGCACTTGATCGACTCCGATGGAACCCTCCACGGCGATGAGACAAGTACCCACCGGCCCTTCGGCGAAGGTCTCGTCGAATTCGATGAAGTGATCCCCGCGATCATCCAGTCCGGCTATACGGGGGATTGGTGGACCATCGACCTCTGCTTCTGGCCGGAAGCCTGGGAAGTCACTGAGAGAGCACAGAAGTTCCTGAGGCCCTATCTGGAGAGATACTAGCACGATAAGGAGAACAAAAATGCCGGAAACGATGAAAGCTCAGGTGTTCTACGAACCTGAAAAAATGGAGATGGAGGACATCGAGATCCCCCGGATTGCAGATGATGAGGTACTCCTCAAAGTCAAACACTGTGGCATCTGCGGTTCGGATATCGCCTATTATTACGGTGACAGTTCCCTTGAGACCGAAACGGGTAAAGGCCCCCTCGTGCTGGGCCATGAACTCTGCGGCGAGGTGGTGGAAGTTGGGGCCATCCCGAAGCGGCTGGGACTGTTTGCCCCCGGAGACAGGGTCGCCGCCGATCCGGTTCAATACTGTAATGCCTGCGAAATCTGCAAGAGGGGTTACGTGAATCTGTGCGAAAACAAGGCTGTCCTGGGCGTCTCGCATAACGGTGGATTTGCTGATTACTGCGTTTCTCAGTACACCGGCTTGCACCAGATCCCGGAGAACGTGAGTTACGAAGAAGCGGCGATGACGGAGCCACTTGCAGACGCCGTGTACGCTGTACAGAAGATGGCCATCCAACCTGGAGATTTTGCTGTGGTCATCGGCGCCGGCGTCATCGGCGCGATGATGGTCCAGCTTATCAAGGCGTCCGGGGCAGGCGAGGTCGTCTTCGTGGGAACCCGCGACTATCGGTTGGAGCTTGGCAAAACGTCGGGTGCGACGGTGGTTCTCAATACAGCGGATTCAAACTCCCCCTATTACACGGCTGATCTGAAGGAAACCGTTGCGGATCTCACCGGCGGTAAGTTTGCTGATGCCGTCGTCACACCTACGGGTTCTGTCGAAGCGATGGAGGATGCCCTGGAGATTTCGGGACGCAGATCGCGTATCGTCTATTTTGGACTTCCCGCGGATGATGCCGTCATACGAGTGCCTGCACTGAACAGTATCATCTGGGATAAGGCGATCCAATTTTCGTGGCTGGCTCCCCATACCTGGCCGACGGCGCTCAATGCGATTGCCACAGGGCTGGTGGACGTGACGAGTCTCCATACCCACACGATCCCACTGGAGGACCTGGTTCAGGGTATCGCTGATGTGAAAGCGCGTAAGGACAATGTGCTCAAGGCTCTGGTTACACCAGGGGGATAGATGGTGAGCCAGGAACTGTTAGCTGAAAATCGACCGCTGAAAGTTCCACACTTATTATTCAGAAAGGACAGGCTATCGTGCCAAAATATGGTGTCAATCTCTTGTTGTATACAGCCTCGTTTGGGAAGGATGACGTTCCACTGATTCAGAAAGTCGCCGATATGGGCTTTGACGGCGTGGAAGTTCCCCTGTTCGATCCTGCCACAACGCCCGTCGAGGAAGCGAAGGCCGCGATGGAAGTCAATGGATTGGGGTGTACTTGCTGCTCCATCCTGGGGCCAGATCGGGATCTGATCAGCGAAGATCCGGAGATCCGCGAGAACGCCAAGCAATACTTCCGAGACGGTATCCAGATCTCCGCTGCCTGGGATAGCCAGATCTTCTGTGGCCCTCTTTACAGCGCGGTCGGCAAGCTGCCGGGGCGCAGTCGTACAGAGCAGGAGTGGGAGTGGGCTGTCACGGGATTGAAGGAGCTGGGGGCGTTTGCAGCGGATCATGGCGTGACGCTTGCCGTTGAGCCGCTCAATCGATTTGAGACATATTTCATCAACATCGCAGAGGACAGCGTCAAACTCATCGACGACGTGGATCATCCGAACGTCAAGATACACCTCGACACGTTCCACATGAACATCGAAGAAAAAAACCTTCACGACGCGATCAGAAATACGGGAGATCGTCTCGCCCACATGCATTGCTGTGAAAACGATCGTGGGACCCCGGGCTCAGGGAATGTGGACTGGGATGGCGTTTTCGCCGCTCTCAAAGAGATCGGATATGACGACTGGATCGTCATCGAATCGTTTGTTCCGGGAGTCCCTGAAATCGCCAAAGCGGCTGCCATCTGGCGTCCCCTTGCCCCCAGCGCGGACGCCATTGCCATCGATGGTCTGAGTTTCCTGCGGGAACGGGGTGAAATCCTGTGACTTTCTGATAACGGCCATGCAAGATAATGATATTCACGATGTGGTTCGGATGCTCAGGGAAGAGGTGGTTCAGTGGCAGGTCCCTGCGGTAACACAGATCGCGGAGAAACGGGATCCGTTTCAGGTGCTCATCTCGACGGTCTTGAGCTTACGCACAAAAGATGACGTCACCGCTGCTGCGTCCAGGCGACTCTTTGCGCTGGCGACGACACCCGAAGAGATGCATGCACTCACACCGGGTCAGATCATCGAGGCGATCTATCCTGTGGGATTCCACAAGACCAAAGCCCGGAATATCTTGAACATCTGTCGTGATCTATTGGAACGTTACGCTGGGAGAGTGCCCGATGAGATAGATGAACTGCTCACCTTCAAGGGAGTTGGCAGGAAAACCGCAAACCTCGTTGTCACATTGGCCTATGGGAAGCCGGGGATCTGTGTCGACACGCATGTTCACCGAATCACCAATCGTTGGGGCTATGTGGCCACGAACAGTCCTGACAAAACTGAGTTTGCACTGCGAGCAAAACTACCGGTTGAATATTGGATCATCATCAACGATCTGCTCGTGAGTTACGGGCAGAACCGGTGCAGGCCGATCTCGCCTTTCTGTAGTCGTTGCCGACTGGCTCTCTACTGTGAACGCATCGGTGTGGACAGATCACGCTAGATGATCTATCTTTCTGGGCGCCTGGCGATACGGTAGCTGCAATGGCAATCCCCCTTCGCCTTGTGGTCGAGCCGCTCCACTTCCGTGTCGAGTAGCGTGCGCATGAGGTTCAGTTCCTGAGCGCAAACCTGAGGGTATTTATCCGCGATCGCTCCAATGGCACAGTGATGCTCTCTGATGATGAATCCCTCGGCATCCCCATCCCATTCGACCATATATCCCGCTTGATTCAGGAGTTCAGCGAGTATCTTTACCTGTTCGCCAAGCTCTTGCCCCGCTAGTTTCTGCTGGTATCCTTCAAGGACCGACTCCATCTGAGCCTGCAAAAGTTGAGTCAGTTTGGCTTCCCCCTCAAGTTGAAGAACGCCATCCAACAGCGTCAGTGTAAATTGCTCGTAGTTGTTGGGAAATAGGGCAGACCCATTTTCAGTCAGCGCGTATAGATAATGGGGACGGCCCTTTGGGATCCTGACCTGCTGGTAATCGACATAGCCCTCATTTTCGAGTGCAATCAAGTGCTGCCGAATGCTCATCGAGTGGAGGTTAAGTTCTTCGGCGATCTGGCTGACCGATAGGGTTCCTCGTTTTTTCAGCAATTCCAGGATTGTCCAGCGGGTATTCTGTATTCGTTTGGACATGGCAGACTACCTTAGATCTGAGAAATCAGTAGGTCCATCAGGGATCAATAGCTTTCAGCTTATTTTCTGAAGGCTGTTGCGGTTTGCAAGGTTTTTAGTGTATTAAATAAATTATAACACAATGTGGCGTTGATATACAAATCATATCAAATACAGTTTGGTATGCGACTTTTCAGGTAGAGCGAAAAGATCGATGGCACAGAGACAACAGATCCCTCTTGCCGAACCTGCAGGATCTATGCTATCATTGTGAGCGTTGAGTATGCACGTTCATTCGAGTCAGGTGTGGAAACAAGCCGTCAACACATGGAAGGGCCCTGTTATGACAGACGGATAGACAAAGGGATCCAGAGTAAGAGTCGAGGCCATCGATGTATTTGTGTTGAACCCGCCAATGGAGCGCAGCGGCTATTCGAGGAAGGAAATACCATGACTGAACCACGTTACTTGACCAACGAAGCTGGTAAGCGCGTGGCCGTCCTGCTGGACATTGAGGAATACGAGCAGATACTGGATAAACTTGAAGAGTTAGATGCGATACGCGCCTATGATGAGGCCAAGGCAGCAGATGATGAAGTTATCCCCTTCGAGCAGGCCATTGCTGAAATCGAGAATAGACGGAAGACGCAAGTTAGACAGACGTCATGAACTATACGTTGTTCATCCAGAGACGGGCCGAACGGGAACTTGAAGATTTACCTCTTGACGCCTATGAACGGATGGTAGAGGCAATCCGCTTGCTGGCTGCTGAGCCAAGGCCCAGAGGTTGCCACAAGTTGCGAGGGCGCAACGGTTGGCGGCTTCGCGTGGGCAACTATCGTGTCATCTACGAAATTGACGACAGAGCGCGTACCGTGACGGTCTGCCATGTGGGACACCGCAGGGAAGTATATCGATGACCTACAAACCCCTCAATGGAGTATAGCTTACCCATGTCCATCACAGAAAATCTTGCGCAGGTCTGGGAACGGATCGAACGAGCCGCCCAAAAGAGCCGAAGAACGGCTGATGATATTACGTTGGTCGCTGTCACGAAGACGATCCCTGTCGAGAAGATCCGGGAAGCTATCGAGGCTGGCGTCCAGCACATCGGCGAGAATCGCGTGCAAGAGGCTATCGCAAAGTATCCTCAACTTGAGTCCTATCCGATCCATTGGCATCTCGTGGGTCATTTGCAGCGGAATAAGGTAAAACGAGTCCTTCCCATGTTCGATCTGATCCACTCCCTCGACAGCATCCGATTGATGGAAGCCATCGAGCGGCACGCAGCCAGTGAAAATCAGATCGTGGATGTGCTGGTTCAAGTAAACACATCGGGTGAAATAAGCAAGTACGGTGTCTCACCAGAGGATGCGCTGGAACTCATCTCACGATCGACAGGTTGTGAGCACCTACGCATATGTGGACTGATGACGATTGGACCTTTGAAGGGAGGCGTTCAAGCGGCGCGGGCCTCCTTCCAGCTTCTTCGCCGGATCCGCGATCAGGTTCTCGCTGAGGACATCGAAGGCGTCCAAATGGATTACCTTTCGATGGGGATGACGGGTGATTTTGAAGTTGCCATTGAAGAAGGTGCAAACATGATACGTGTTGGCACCGCAATTTTCGGTAGAAGGGAGTAAAACAGTTCATGGCCAAACTAGATCTCAGGGTTGGGTGGATCGGTGTCGGTAACATGGGGCAAGCAATTCTCAAGCGTGTGATTCAGCAGGAGATACTCGATCCGAAGCAAGCGATCATATGTGATCAGGTTCCCGAGAAGGTAGCGGCTGTCCATGCCGAACTGGGAGTGCCTTTCGCTGCCAATCTTGTGAGCTTAATGGAACAGACCGATGTATTGCTGTATGCTGCCAAGCCTCAGAATGTCCCTGAAATCCTACCGCAGATCTCCGAAAAGATACAGGATCACCAATGGTTGATCTCTATTGCAGCGGGGGTTAAGACGAGAACACTCGAATCTTTTCTTCCGGAAGGAACCCCTGTTGTCCGTATCATGCCGAATATTGCGGCACTCGTTGGTTGTGCAGCTTCTGCGATCAGTCCGGGTCAATATGCTGATGAAACACACGTCGACATCGCCCGTGTCGTTTTTGGCACAGTGGGTGAGACGCTCATCCTTGAAGAGAAGCTGTTGGATGCGGTAACGGGACTCAGCGGTAGCGGTCCAGCGTTCATTTTCCTGGTGATGGAAGCTCTCGCGGATGCCGGTGTGCAGATGGGATTGTCCCACGCCGATGCGACACTACTGGCCCAGCAAACGACTCTGGGAGCTGCACAGATGGCCATGGAGACGGGGGAGCATGTGGCGGTGTTGCGGAACCGTGTCACATCGCCGGCGGGTACAACGGCTGCCGGGCTTTATGCCCTGGAAACCAACGGGATACGATCTGCTCTGATCGAGGCTGTCAAAGCGGCAACGGAACGCGCCACTGAACTAGGGAGTCCCTAAAGATGGATCTGATCACCTATATTCTAGCAGAGATTCTACGAATTTGCACGATCGTCGTCATTCTGAATGTCATCCTGTCGTGGGCAACTATGATGACTCGGAATTACCATGTCCGCCGGTTTTACTGGCTCACCAACCGTCTCACGGAACCTATGTTGGCACCCATCCGCCGACTGTTGTATCCCTACACACGGAATCTTGGAATTGATTTCTCACCTTTCCTTCTGATTCTACTGCTTCAATTCCTACAGCGTGCATTACATTAGTCCATCTGGGAGCAAGAAAGATGCGGCTCACGGCATTAGATATCTATCAGCAGGACTTCAGGAAACGATTTCGTGGGTTCGATACGGATGAGGTCGAGAGCTTCCTGGAGGTCCTCGCACGCGATTTTGAGGAACTCGTACAAGAGAATAACAACCTTCGTAACCGTATCACCTCCCTGGAGGAACAGATCCAGGAATATCGCCGTAAGGAAGCGGGCATCCATGAGGCATTGCTTTCCGTTGAGCGGTATGGTGAGGAAGCGCGCAGCACAGTGGAACGAGAAACAGAATTGATGATACGCGAAGCTCGTGTCCAGGCAGAATCCATCATCCGAGAAGCGAACATAAAAGTCATGAAGATACACGAACAGATCACTCGACTGCAACACGAGAAACAACGTTTTATCGCTCAGTACCGTGCCGCACTGGAGGCTCAGAAGCAATTGCTCCATGAACTCCAGCAGATGGATTTTCTGGCTGAGACACGCCCCAAGCAACTCGAGGCGCAAATTCAGGATCCCACTTCGACTGATGAGGATCACACAGAGATAGAAATATTAGAAGGAACCGCACAATGAACCATCCGTTCTCTGATAAAATTTCCTCCGAGGCATCCATCATCCAGAAGTGGCGTACGCTGTATCCTCGTCTGCGTGAATCTCGACGCGGTGCTCCCGTCTATCGTATTCAGCATGTTCCACTTTCTCCCCATTCATTGTCTATCGAAGATCTGCACAGCCATGTCATGAAGGATGCCTATCTAAAGCATCTTTCCCTCCATGGCGGGGATGTGATCAGCATTCCTTGCTGGAATCACTATGCGCCAGGTATTGAGCTGCCGATCTCCGACGATGCAGACCTCTCAGTCGTCTGGCAGGAATATTCTCAACAGGTTCAGGAGCGTATCGAACAACAACGTCAATACTTCATAGATCTTGGTGTTTTTGCTGACTGGGATGCCATTCAGAAAACCGTGCTCACTCGTCTGGACGGCAAGCTGGCCAATCTGCTCCGTCAGTTCCAGGAGGCAGGATATCTCGCTCGAAGGGAGCGGCCAGGGTACTGGTGTGTCCAATGTCAAACCGTATTGAGTTCCGATGAACTCGAATTTCGAGAAGAAGAATCGTTGAAATCATTTGTACTTTTCCCGGTCCATGTTGGCCTGGAAGCTTATGGTTCGCCTCTCTACCTGATGGCCTGCATCCATGAACTGTGGATGCTCCCTGGGGTTAGTGCGATTACTGTCCAGAGCGATCAGCGGTATGTCGTTATTTCTGCAGATGACAAGACACTGGTCACCTCTCTCGACTCTCTCGATAAACTGCTAGATGACGATGCGTTTCCTCTTTCCAGGCATACTGAATACAGAATTGTGGGGGAGTTTTCTTCAGCAGCGCTCGCCACATGCACGTGCATGTTACCTCTCCAGGGCGTGGAGCTTCCTGTCATTCTCGTGACGGATGAACAACCGTGGGCGATCATGTCAGTAGCACCGGGGCATTCTTTCCAAGACTATGTGTTGTCACGGAAACATCAGATGGAGATACGTTCTGCGGTGGATGTCAACGGGGTGTTCACAGATGAGGCGAATCAGTTGTGCGGAGTTCATATGAAAGATGCCAACCGAGCGATCCAGGGGATCCTGGAACGCTATGGGTATCTGGTTCATTATTCGTCAGAGCGAACCGCTCGACCTTACTGCTGGCGATGTCATCAACCCGCGATTTTTCGACCTGCTATGCAGTGGATCCTTCAGCCGGAAGGAGGAAATCTATCGAGACGCCTCTATAATGCAACGGCAAACATCAAATGGGATAACCCTAGATCCTCCGAACTCATCAACACGTTCTTCTCTGAATCGACCGATTGGTCCATCACACGTAAGCGAATCTGGGGAGTTCCATTTCCCGTCCTGTATTGTGACGGGTGCGGGGAACCACTCTCTGTGTCCAAAACAGGGAAGAACATCCGCGATTTTATCAGTCGCAAAGGATTGCAGACGTGGTTCTCTCAGGATATCATGAACATCCTGCCGAGAGATATGAACTGTTCGCATTGCGGAGGAAGCAGCTTCCGCAAAGAACAGATGGTACTACGTCCCGATTTTGCATCTGCAATCTATCAACTGTTTCATCAACAGAGTCAATCGCGTAGCGGCAATCTTACCGGCATCTATGCCGAGCCTCTCCGCCAGCATGGACAATGGTTTGCCATCTGGATGCTGACAGCGATTGCCCATGAGAATCTCCTTCCCTCGAAATCCTTGTGTGTCTATGACACTTCATGTGACATCGACTGCATTCACCACCAGGAGAGGATGAGTCTGGAACAACTCAGGAGACGGCCACTGGATGAAACACGGTTATGGCTTCTCTGTCATGAACCGTGGGAGCACATCCGAGAGGTGGTTCACCGGCTATCAGAAGTGTGCTGGAAACTCTTCGAAGGTGCCGGTGATACGGTTCCGCAATCATCACAGGCTGACCCATTTGGGCGGTATCTGCTGGACCGGTTCTATCAACTCCAGCAGGAGGTGGATCACGACTATGAGCGATTTTCATTCGATGCCGGGCTCAAAACAATCCTGGATTTTTGCAACCGGGATCTCGCGGACTTTTACGTCGCATTGACCGCGCCGATCCTTTCAAACCCTGATCTGAAATATCACACCGACGTCAGGCAGACATTCAGGCAAATCCTTATGGGATTGATCCATCTACTTGCCCCCGTGACACCTGTTCTCGCAGAACAGATCTGGTCTGCCTTTGGGAATGAATCGTCTATTTTCTTGAAAACGATAAGACCAGACGAAATGACTGACCATGCGGGGGCTAGACAAAACCCTGTGGATACGGTGGCCTGGCAAACGCTTCGGCATTTCCATGCTGAAATGACACAGATCCTGTCCTCCAGAAATGCGGAAGGCATCCTTAAGGTTTACCTGGGAGAAAGCGGCCCGCTGCCTCTGTACCATGCTTATCTGGAGCTACGGTTCTCACCATACGAATCCGGAGCCTTTGAAATCGTGGACATGCGGGAGCATGTTCCTGACCCCCAACCGCTTGAAGCCATCTGCAATGGTTTTTTCGGATGGCAAGGAGAGTAAACAGACTTGAAAACACTACGCATTTTGTTGCCGCTCCTCTGGACGACCGTTCCAGTGTTAATCGTAGATCAACTCACTAAGTGGGCTGTTGTTGCGGGAGTAATGCCGCGTGGAAGTGTGATCCCGGGCCTACTTCAATTCAGCCACATCCGAAACACGGGGGCTGCCTTTGGTATTCTGCGTGGTGGCAACTGGGGATTTGTCATCATCACCATACTTGCAACCGGCTTGATTGGAATTTACTACTACCGGTTCCGCGAACAACTCTGGGTGCGCGTCGCTCTTGGACTTCTACTGGGTGGAGCGCTCGGCAACTTGCTGGATCGGATCAGCCGGCAAGCCGTTGTGGACTTCATCAATTTTCGCTACTGGCCTGCGTTCAACGTCGCTGATATCGCGATCTGTATCGGTGCAGCGACACTCGCCCTGTTCCTCTTCCGAAATCGACAGTATGAACCCGTGACGGAACCGTCGTCCGATAAAGATTGATTCGTCATGGTTAGGAGATTGAGGACTGGGAGAAAATGCTTGCGTGCGCATAAGGGGCATGCTATAATACAACCCAACATCCGCAGGATTGCCCTGATGTCGTGAGGTGCACCAAATCGTGCACGCCAGGCAACACGGCGTGACTCAAATGGGGCATTGGCCATCAGGAACTCTCGCAAGCACTGGTAGAGCAAGCTGGCATATTACTTGCTTACCCATTGACACATGGTTGTGCAGGTCACGCACTCGTGACGTACCACAGTTCCTAAGGAGGTAAGAAACTATGGCAGTCGGAAGAACATCCAAATCCTTTATGGTTTCGGTGGTTGTGCATGGAGCATTAGCCCTCGTGCTTGGGCTTTATATGCTCTCACAGACGGAATTGGTTCAAGACCTGATCCAGACGACGTTCCTTGAACCAAAGAAGACAGAACCACCTAAACCACGTAAGCCGGTCGTAAAACCGGTCGTGAAGCCTGTCGTACCCACGGAAAGTACAGTGATTGTCGAACAGGTGCAAGTCCAGCCTCGTGTAACGACAGCCGCCGTTGTACGCCCAACAAACGTGCGAGCCGCAACGGTGCTTGAATTTTCCAACCAGGCCGTTAAAATCACACCTCAGGTGAATCCCAATGTCCCACGGGTTGTCACGCCGAATCGTCCTGTTCCTCAAGTGGTGACGAATGCAGACTTACCCATATCTGATGCACCTGGCGCGCTCGATTTTGCAGCGCCCGTTGCCAGTGGCACAGGTGGCGGACCGCCTATTGGACGCGGCATCGTCGGTGTCGGTGTGCAGGCTTCGGTCGCTCATGTAGCGCGTCCTGCGGGTCTGACGATGGTCCAGACAGTCGGTGCCGTGCTGGATGGCCTTGGCGGGATGGTGGATAACATTACCCTCGGTAATGTTGAGGTCAAACCTCTGCCCAAAGGTGAGCCGGGTGGGCGTGTTATTGGCAAGGGCAAAGACATCCAGGGCGTCTTTCGCTTCACACGTGTCCGTCACAGTCTCTCTGACTGGTGGGCCGATGCCTCTTCGCTCAATGCTCTGGCCAAGTGGCTGAACGAGCGTACCAAGATCAAGGCCGACATGAATGTCGAAGGTGGTGCGGTCAAGTTGACGGATGTCAACATGCAGAAATCCCCCTTGCTTTTCATGACGGGCCATGATCCTTCACTGGTAAAGAGCCGTAACCTGATGCGTGGCGCTGGCGGTGGTACAGGTGGTAAACTAGACAAACGACTTTCAGATCCTGAAGCTGCAGCACTCAGAAAGTACCTCATCGAAAGAGGTGGGTTCCTGATATTTGACGACTGCGGTGTGAACGCACCAGCGCAGGCGATGATCAAGCTCTTCCTCGCACAGTTGCGGTTTGTCATGCCCGAATATCAGGTTGAACGTATCCAGTATGATCACGAAATTTACAGTAACTTCTACGAGATGGGCGGTCCTCCCGTCGGCTTCGATATCTTCTGGTGGAGCACAAGGCCCCCGAAGCGCAACTATCTGGAAGGTATTTCGGTAGAAGACAGATTGGCCTCGATAGTCGTGCGCCGGGACTACATGTGCGCAATGGAAGCCGTGAGCTTGCCGACACGTTCAGTGCATTACTCACCGGGCGTCTATCGTTTCATGACGAATGTGGTGGTATACGCACTAACACATGGGTCGATCTCTGACTACGACTCCTATATCCCTGAAGATACGCTGGCAAAAGAGGCGATGCCTACCACTGCTCCTGAAACAACACGTATCTCTGCGACTCCTCTGGAGGAACGCGCAGCCCAGTAAAGCTGTTACGTTACGAGTGTTTAGATAGAAAAGGCGCTGCTTCTATAGGCCGCGCCTTTTTTTTGTTCTATCGTGCTTGACTTTGTCGTATCTGTAATACGAGCTTTTCACTTGCGGAGGAAGTAGAGCATGCTGCCAGCTTGTTGGCCAGAGTGGTTTCGCACCGAAACGAGCAAGCTGCACGCTCTACGGGACTCACTGAAAAACTCGTGTCTGTAGGGGATGGATCCCATCCTCGATAGGAAGAATCGCGACCAGAGGTCGCTCCTACAGAAGTACCGCACCGTGACAGTGATCATGTGACAAAGTCGTGGTAGGAAGGCGTGAGAAAATCTGTGAAGAGTCTTCTGCTGCTTGTGGTTTGCCTCATCAGTTTGCTCCCGGGCTGTGATGGGGAAAATGCTAAGAACAAGTCCTTCCGGTTCCCCCAAGTCTATCCGGAAAATGTTCGAAGAGAGATAACAGCAAAGGAGGATGGTTCAGCGATGGTGTTGATTCCCGCTGGAGATTTCATCATGGGAATCACCGAACCCGAAGCCAGAAATACGGAAAAGAGGTGGGGGTTGACAAACGACACGTTGAGCCCGGAAACACCTCAGCATCAGGTCTTCGTCGACGCTTTCTATATGGACAAATACGAGGTCACGAATGCACAATACAAGAGATTTGTCGATGAAACAGGATATCCTCCGCCGACGGTGCCAACGATGGAGAAAGTTCTCTCCGCCCTGAAGGATGAACTGGGGGATGAAGCGAGTACAGTCACCACAGCGCAAATGGAGGATATCTACCGGGAACTCAACAACAGGTTAGCTCCCTGGGCATGGCGAAGCAATACCTATCCGGAGGGAAAAGCCAATCATCCTGTGGTGCTGGTTAGCTGGCACGATGCTGTGGCCTATGCCCGATGGGCGAACAAACGCTTGCCTACGGAAGCGGAGTGGGAAAAAGCCGCGCGAGGAACCGACGGGAGAACGTATCCCTGGGGGGATAACTGGGAGGCGGGCAGGTGCAATAGCGCTGAGCGGATCGCGGGGATGGCTCTGCCCACTTTGCAGGCATCGCTTCTGTGGTTTGATGGCTGGAAAACGCTCCCTCCAATGGACAGCGCACAGAACACAACGGTTCCTGTG
>JAJRTO010000182.1 GCA_024278235.1 Candidatus Poribacteria bacterium | reverse complement strand
TATGCCCGGATGAATGCTCGGATCAATCACCGGAAGAACTGTGAGGTTTATCTCAGCAATGGCTTTGACGATCTGCCACCGGAAGTGCGCTTCGATGTGATCGCCTCCAATCTCCCTGCAAAGTCCAACAAGGAACTTCTGCTCATCTGGATACACACGGCTCTTGAGCGTCTCAACGAAGGTGGACGTTTTTACGTGGTCACCATCTCCGGAATCCGTCAGTTCATCAAACGGTCTTTCAAGGAGATCTTCGGGAACTACGAGAAGGTGAAACAGAGCAAGGCTCACACCGTATCTCTGGCAGTACGGGATATGGAGCAATTCAATCGATTCAGAATATAGTGTACTCGCCTTCCCGAATCAACTCCATACCATCACCTACAGGATACTCTAATATGAGTGAGGAAACCGTGATGGGGCTCTCCTTCGCGTAGACAGTATCCTGATGGACCACATTTTCGGGTGTCAGGAAGTCTTCCGGACGAACGATTCCTCCAAGATGCTCGCTACGTCCATAGGCCCAGTGAAAGCCCACTTTCTCATCTTCCAGTATATTTCCCCAGACCGTGGCCAACGGATTGCATCCGAACGCAAACTCCGCGATATTTGTACGGGCCGGATCCAGATCGAAGTAGGCTTGCCACGATTTTGTCTGTGGACCATTTCCCTGCACTCCGACGATCCGATTTGCTTCGACCCGTAGTACCATCAACTCTCCGTCCTGCTGCACAGGAATCTCCCCCGCTGTGAGACTGGGTTCTCCGGGGCGTTCTCCCTCATAGGGAACTTGAAAAGTCTCCCCGCTCGGCAGGTTGATCAGCGGTACACCTGGTTTGTGGCGGGGAAGTTGTCCATTGTCCATCTTCACATCTCGGTAGCGCAGATCGACAAACCACTCATGGCCTGTGGAGAACAAAACACGCGCATGGATAGCATCCTGCAGTGCATCGGCCAGGATCTGACAGCGTCTGGCGACCTCAGTGTAATCCGCAGCGAGGGCGGTCCGTTCCGTTCGTCTGGCAACGCCGGGGAGTGTCGCAACGCGAATATCATCGTGGGATTTCACCCATTGTACCAGGGGAGCTGTGGCGGAAAACTCTGTCAATGCGACAACGAGGGTCGCCTGAGACAATGCCTCCCGCAGGATTATCGGCTCGCCCATGTCCAACGGTAGTTCTTTATTATGGGATCCTGTAGCGGGATAACTCACAAGTGGGAGGATCGAAAATCCAATTTCTTTGCCGAGCGAACGAAATGCATCCCACCAATCGATAGCCATCTGGCGTCGGTCGGTCCAGATAGCACGATCCGCTAGATCCGTATGAGGTAAATCGGTCACCACCAAAACACGTTCATCAGGTTCCGGGTGAAAAACATCTGTAAAGAGTTTATGTAGATTGAGGCTCATCGCCGTACAGTGTATCGCAACGATTTGCAGAAGTCAACCACAAATCGGAGGCGAGAGTTCCGGCGTTGACTTCAGGTGGCCATTACGCTATACTTCCGCTTGATGTCATTTGTCGAAATCAAGGTTGCACCATGATGCGTATACAGCACCGTATGATCCTCATCGCTATTCTTTCTCTATGTGTCCTGTTCTTGATAGGCGTCATCGGATACTCGATCATCGAGCCGGAGTGGTCCCTCTCAGATGCACTGTTCATGACAGTGATCACGCTCACGACCGTAGGTTACGATGATTTGGGTATGTCGCACAACGCCCGGGTGTTTACGATATTGCTGATACTTGGTGGAATCGGTATTTTTCTGTTTGCCGTGGGAACTCTGACGTCGTTTATTATTGAAGGGCAGTTGAATCGATTGCTCCGGAGAAGACGCATGGACAAAACGATTGAGCAACTCAAGGATCACTACATTGTGTGCGGAGCAGGTGATACAGGGATTCACGTCATCGAGGAGTTTCTCAAAATGGGAACACCCTTCGTCGTGATCGATATGGATTCTGAAAGGATGCAACGACTGCTGGAAACCCGGCGGTTCCTCTATATTCACGGGGATGCAACGCACGATGAGACTCTGATTGCGGCGGGTATCAAACACGCGAGAGGGCTGGTGACGGCCCTTTCAGCCGACAAGGACAACCTGTTTGTGATTGTCTCAGCTCGTGAGTTGAACCCGGATCTGCGAATTGTCTCCAAAGCGGTGGATGAAACCGCCTGCCAGAAACTGAGGAGGGCCGGTGCGAACGATATCGTTCAGCCAGACTATATCGGAGGTCTGAGGATAGCATCCGTGCTGTTGCGTCCGCAGGTCGTTCAGTTCCTCGATATGATGCTCGGCGAGCAAGAACATACCCGCTTCGACGAAGCGATCATTCAGGAAGGATCGGAACTGGTAGGAAAGACACTCGCAGAAGCAGAGATCCCGAAGCGCACAGGGCTCCTGGTGGTGGCACTCAGACGTGCAGGCGAACAGCGGTTCATCTACAATCCACGCCGGGATCTGGTGCTCCATGCGAGTGATGTTCTCGTCGTCATAGGCGAACAGAAAGCGATTCGGAAACTCCATCGGTTTACAGATGCTCGATGAGTTTCAACCCCAGTTGGGGCGTTTTCCCGTCAGTTCCTGAATATAGTCGGCCGTCGCTTGAATCTCCTTGTTCGCACTCTCCCGGGCTCTCTTCTTAACGGCCTTCTCCTCATCATAGCGGAGTAGCCAACTATTCTTGCGCACGTATGCGAGAGCAAACTCTCCTTCAACATGTCGGTTGACATAGGTAAGGACAGTCGCAATCCACTCGTACACTTCCCGTGAGGAATACTGTTTATCATCCTGGAGATCAAGGACACCTTCCTGAAGTAGGCGTCGCTTATTCACATCGTTACTCCGTCAACGAAATATCCACAGATGGCCGTAGTTCTCCACAAACGGCGAGAGCTTGATGTATCTTGTGATCCACGAATTTATCCATCAACGCCTCGTCGAGTGACTCACCATGATCAATCGCCACATAAGCCTGTTGAGTCAGAAGATAATCGAAGCGAGGGGCCCATTTCCGTGCTCCCAACCGGGCTGTCGTGGAGCAATTGTCGATCATATACGATACCCCTCTGAAATGCATAAAGGGGTTCAGAGAGTCCACTGCTTCAATAACGGATTCGTTGGCAATTTCAGAATAGGAGTGTTCTTTCTCGATGAGAATGTCGATTTGTGCGATCATGGTCGCACAGTAGACACCAGCGGTAAACGGATTCACTGGGATCTCATCTTCCACCCTCTTTGCCCGAACCTTCTTTCCTACTTCCCACATGCGAGTGCCGTCGATCTTACCGATAGGGAATCTGTCGAACCGGCGGACTGCCGCAACGACGCTGCGGATTTCGTTGCCATTCTCGACATCCTCGTAGATTTCATACAGAAGCTCCAGGGCAGGATAATAGGAGGCACAGTATGCTTTCCGGAATTCTGTCTTGCCCGAATCATCCAGGCCTTCATAAATGGAGAGGATCCCATTCCTGGAGATCCCTTTAGAGATGGATCCTGTAATCGATTCGCAGGACTGAAGAAAGGCTTCCTCCTCTGAAAGTCCCTGGAACGTGTAGCGTCGATACAGACTCTCGACAATACCATGAACGGCGCCGAGCAAGATACCCCGCTCACCGTAGATATCCGAGAGATACTCGTTCTCCAGAGTCGTCTGAAACGTGAATGGGGCTCCCAGAGCAATCGACCAGGCGAGCGCGTAGTCGGTTGCCTTTCCATCGATATCTTGCTCGACAGCGAAGCTCGCATTGATGCCCGCTCCGTTGACCTCTTTGCCCTGCTCATACAGACGACGGACAGATGGCCCCATCCCTTTTGGACACACCGCAACGACATTCACGTTGTCTGGAAATTTGGCGTCGATGGTTTTCATATATCCAAGCAGGAATCCATGAGAGAGTCCCAACGTCGCACCCG
>JAJRTO010000181.1 GCA_024278235.1 Candidatus Poribacteria bacterium | reverse complement strand
TCACATGATAAACGGAGTCGGCATTCGCGCAGCACACAACCTGATCCATCACGCACCCCACAGCGCGATCCTGCTCGGTGGGAACGACCATCTCATCGAGTACAACGAGATCCACCACGTGTGTCTGGAAACCGACGATTGCGGAGCCTTCTACACGGGACGTGATCCTTCACACCGGGGAAACCGAATCCTGTTCAACTTCTGGCATCATATCGGTCATGAGGGGGCACGACACGGGATCGCAGCGGTTTACATCGACGATGGTTCCGGCGGCTATCAGGTGTTCGGAAACATCTTCTACCGAGTCCAGTATCCCGTCAACAAGAACTGGGGAGCGTGCTTCGTGCATGGTGGACATGGCAACGTGTTCGAGAACAATCTCTTCATCGAGTGCATGCGTGCTCTGGGGGCTGCTCCCTGGAACGACGAACGATGACAGGAGTTTCTCGCGGGCGACCTGATGCGGGGAGCGGCTGCGCGAGAAGGTGGATATCACTCAGCCGCCCTACACGACCTGCTATCCCGAACTGGTCGGCTATTTCGACTCGGCCGGGAAGCTCCGTTTGAATCAGGCGCGGCACAGCGTGATCGTTCGTTGTGACGATGCTGTCTCTCCCGGGGGATATGAAACGACGGAGAGCTTCATCACGGAGGAAGATCCCGGGTTTGTCGATGCAGCGGCCATGAACTTCCAACTTCGGGATGATTCCATCGTCTTCCGGAAGCTCCCCGGTTTCCATTCGAGCTGATTGGATTGCAGGGAGCCGAACGGCAAGCCCGATCCGCGAGATAGGGGACACCTGGTAAACTCGATTGTCCAGTTTTGCCAAACTTCCCGCGTAAGCAAATCTCTTCGGGCTTATATGTCCACGCTTCCGGGTATCTGAGCTTGTGGTGGGGCAGGACGATCCACGAGCTGATTTCCTTCTGGTCGAAAACGAATCTGGAAGCTGCCGAGTTCGATGTGATCGTTGACAGATAGGTGATGCTCCTGAATGGGCTGATGGTTTATCCGAGTACCATTCTTGCTGTTCAGATCCTGGATCACAAAGGCACGATTGTGTTGATAGATGCGAGCATGCTGTCTGCTCACTGTTGGATCGGGGAGTCGAACATCCGCCTTGATGCCGCGACCGAGGATGATCTCCGGTCTGAAAATCGAAATGTTCTGGTGGAATGCTGGATCTGCCGTGGATGTGATGATCAGTGAATACAGTGATTTCTCAGTTTCATCAGGTTCTATCTCAGTGATCTTCGAGACTAATCGAATACAGTCCACAAAATTATAAAGGAGGACAACTGCAATCTCAATCAGATAGATTTTGAATAGCAGAGGACTCACACGGAATCCCACGATGGTGTCTTTGGTAATATGAAACTGATAATCTGCTCCCAACCATCCTATGAACACCATGGCGAATCCGGTCCAAAACAATATCATGATTGCAACGCCCTTTGCTATTTGACGGAGATAGAGATGTCCCGCTCCCGGCAAGAATAGCGTCAACAGTAGTGCAGTAAGCAAGCTCGGATCATGTCTCATCGCGTAGGGTCCCGTTGGATGATCATTTCAAAGCCGAGGCCATAGGGTGTGTTCTGCGTTTCGTTTCTCTCGCATACGATAGCCAGGACATTTTTCCCTTGATGAAGATAAGGAGTGACGTTGAGTTCCTGGAAATTCTCCAGATCTGTGAATCGGGCAATCCACTGATCATTCAGGTAAAGTTCACCTGGAGATGTCGCGGCCCATCGAATCGTCGCCTGTACCGGTGTTGCATCTATATCGAATGTCTTACGAAAATAGGTTTTTCCACGACGCAAGACAGACCGATTCCAGATAATTTTGACGGAAGTGGCCAATAGGAGTTGATTGAGTCCATTACCCCAGTTCATCTCCTGCGGCTTGAACACCTGACAATCCTCCCAGTAACGTTGTTGTCCCGGATCCAGACGATAGGCCGTCCAGTTATCAGCATGCCATCGAGATGACTGCCATGATGCATCGCTCGCGATCACGAGCGGTGGAAGCACAATTCGATCTCCTCGTCGGACGATCAGATCCGCGCCCTGAACGATCCCTTCAGACCAGAGATCCTGAGTCTTCTGAACGATGAGTTGGCCTATTTTCCCGCCGTCCCGCTGGATGTCGAATCGCATCCCTTTCTTGACATTGTCATGTTTGTTATAGTCAATGAGCACACGATTCGCATCAGAATACACATAGAGAACGTACCCTCTTTGTTGGGAGGTGCTGGTTGAGCGATCTGGAATGGAGACATCTGTGCGAGGAGTCGGGAGACGATTCAATCGTACCCAGTCTGCATAGGCGGCCTCGACATCCACAGGTGAGGATCTCCAGGGCACGCAACGGACGATCCCCACCATCGGCTGATCCCGCGCATCCCGGATGAATGTCGGGTTGCCAATATCTCCAATAGCTTCTAGCTCGACGGTGGCATCCCAGCCCCAGTAGTTCTCTCTTGCATCGATCTCCCAGGGCGTTTGATTCAGGAAGTTGAACTTTCGGTTCCGGATGAAATTGCACTGACGAACCGCGATCAGTTGCCCCTGGTGGAGCACAGCAATCCCCGCGCGCTGGTTATACGTGAATACATTGTGGCTGACAGAGACGCCTGCATAATCTTCGACGGATAAACCGTCTCGCCGATTATGTGCGATGACATTATAAGAGATCGTCGCTGGTCTACTCGAACGTCCCCGCACCAGGATACCCGCTCCAGGTCGATTCAAGCCGTTCTCCAGAATCTGGTTGTGGAGGATCTCCGGCGCGCTTTCAATCACCTGAATACCGTGGTTGCCGTTGGAACGGATCTGACAGTTCAGAATCCGTGGCGAAGCCTGTTCACAGACGATCCCGATTTCAGCGTACTCGATCACGCAATGCGATAGCAGCGACTGACTGGCTTCCGTGCCGAGAAAGTAGATCTGTTGCCAGGATCCTGGTTGAGCTGGCCCGTTGCTCGTGAACAAGATCGGCTCCTCAGCCGTTCCAATGGCTCTCAGCCTTCCGAGTACCCTGATCCGCTTTTCTCGCTCTATCCGAATCTCAACGCCAGGTGCAATACTCAACTCCTTGCCAAAGGGGATCGTCAGATTGTCCGTGATCAGATAGGGGCTGCCATCCTTGTCCCAGATGGTATCTGTGCGAAGTTCTCCTTGAATTGCCCAGACGGAGGAGGTCCATAAAAGACCGCCTGCGAGGAGCCCTGGAACGAGAGAAAGTACGAAAAGCGCACGACGTACGGCAGACATATTTTCCCTCGTCTTATGGATGGCCTGCGCTGTGATCTTGATCATACGGTTCCACCATTATTCGAGAATGTCAAGCTGATACTGTGCTTCTGCATTTCCGGGGTCCAACGCCAATGCACGACGATACGCCTCCAGGCTCTGCTTGTGCCGCTTCATCTGCTGATAGAGATCCCCAAGTTCAAGCCAGAATGTCGCATCATTCGGAGCAAGCTCCACGAGTTGCTCATACATGGCGATGCTCTTGGACAAATTTCCCTGATGCAGATAAAGGTAAGCCAACGCCAATAAGGACTTTGTGTCTCGCGGATGAGCAGCGATGGAGGCATGAAAGGCACTGGTTGCCTCCCGCTCATCTCCGAGATATTGGTAGCTCATGCCCAGCAGGTAGAGGGTGTCTGCATATCCCGGCCTTACTTCTTCTATACGCCTCAACAGTGCAACTGTTGCCGAGTAACGCTCCGACTCATAAAGCAAAACGGACTTCTCATAATCGCGCTGATACATGGCATGATCCACCAATGCAGGATCCGGTGCATCGAACCAACGGTTTAGCGACAGAGTGACCATACGGTAGACGGGATCCCCCACAACAATGGGTGTCGTATTCTGAGTCAGAGTCACATTTCCGGATATCCGGCGGTTGAGCGGATCTGTCATCATCGGCTGAAGTTCTGCTATCTTGTGCATCTGGACTGCTGCTGGAATCCGTACTTCCGCCATCAGAATCAGGTCCTCAGGAGCAGCAATGAACAGCGTATCGTCTGGCCGCACCGAAATGCCTTCGGAGAGTTCGAGCATCGCCTCACCT
>JAJRTO010000014.1 GCA_024278235.1 Candidatus Poribacteria bacterium | reverse complement strand
ATCCAGGGGATCCTTTCCGCCTACCAGATGCCATGCCGGCATCCGGTCAGGTCGGGGAGAAACGAGGAAGTCTGCGGGATACTTGCCGACGAACGTCACATCAGCACCATCGGCTGGCGTGAGATACCGGGCAACATCTGAGTTTATGAATTCGGCGTGATAGGTTTCATATATGGGGCGTTGATGCAGATTGCCATACGCATCATGCAGTGCAATATCGAACACGGAACAACACACCAACGCAGCCAGCCAGGGCATCGGTTCGGAGTCCATCCGCTGTCGATTGAACACCTCCAGTAATCGAGGAAGCTGTTCTTCCTGAAAGGCATGTCCCACCTCGATGGGATGTCCGCTTATCGAGAATGCACCCCACGCTTCTGCAAGCTGGACACAAAACGCTTTGAGCGATTCATGGCGCTCCTCATAGGTCAGGCTGCTCGGCCAGACCCATTGAACGCTCAGAGGCGTCTCTCCCCAACCCTCTGTGACATTCCCGTGGGCATTCGTCACCTTCATGCATGCCCGGGCACAGGTGACATAAGTGAGTGTTTCTGACCCAAATTTTAGCGGCACGCGTGTCTCCACCGGGAGGAAATAAAGAGAGGTGCCGGCTGGTCGGATATCGGTCTGTTTTGGCATAAGGGTATCCTTACGGTGCGACGTATTCTGTTCAGAGATTCGCAGCCATGTACTCATAGCATTTGCGATAGCCGATTTCTCCCCCTTCGCGACCTTCATATTCTGAACACCAGACTCCATCATAGCCCGCGTTCTTGATACATTCGATGGCGTATTTCAAATGGATCTCACCTTCACCGAGCGCTTCCCCTCTATACTCGCCGCGACTGCCAAACCCATCCTTGAGGTGTGTGTGAAGGGCATAAGGGGCGATGATCTCGTAGAAATGATCGATCTTTTCCAGTGAATGTCCGAACCAACGGTAGTTCATCGTATCCACATTTGCACCCACCCGCTTGGAGCCAACGCGCTCGAATATCTCTACCTGACGGTCGGCATCGTTGGTGGCGAGTCCATGATTATCCACAGCATAGTAGATATCGTGTTTCTCCGCGGCGTCCACACAGCGTGCCAGGCAACCTGCGATCGCTTCCGCCCATCGTTCCTCCGGCACGGAGTCCTTTGGAGAACCACCTTCGGTACGAATGATGGAACAACCGACCAACGGCACCACGCTGGCGATCTTTTCCATGCGTTTTACTTGAGCCTGTACTGCGTCCTCATCGAGAACCACAAAATCGTTCCCCACCATACCAACGGCTGATGCCTGGAGCCCGTAATCCTGAAGCATCTTCAGGACCTTCTCTGCTTCTTTTTCCGGAGATTCAGATCCACCCGGCCAAATATCTGCGAGCGAAAGTTCCACATACTTGTAGCCCGTGTCACGAGCATATCTGAGAAAATCATCCAACGAAAAGCCGGCGGGAAAATTGTAATGAATGACTCCAAGTTTACTCATAAAATATCTCCTCCTATGCTGCCAATAGCTATGCACTGCGATTTGAATCGTGTAGTACCAAGTTCCATTGTCAATACTCCGCCCTCTTCCAGGGCAACACCGATATGCTCACAAACCTCCACTAGCGTAAACTCTTTCTCAACTCTTGTCAAGCCCTTTGTTCGGGAGAGGAGCGTGTTTCAGTATAGTTGGCAGTCTTGAGCGGTCTGCACCTGGATCGCCTCACCTTGAAAAGCCCATCGCATCAGGGAATGAGTCTCAATCTATGCTGCGGAACTTGCCGTTGAGCACCCATATCGATCAACCTTCGAGAAACAGTTCAGCTACGCTGGCCAACGTTTCTTCCACGAGAACCTCGCCGCCCTTCGGGCCGACGAGATTGCTCGCAGGCTCCGATCCGTAACTTTTGCCCGCCACAGATCGCTGGGTGGGCAAATAGGAACCGGGGCCGGCAAGTTGAACCACGAACGTTTGCAGCGCCTTACTTCGAGCCTCTATCCGAATCCCGAAGTCCAGGAACAGTTCGAAACTGTTCGTGGCAAACGCAATATCCCCAAGACGTACCACGTGCAGCTCCATAGGATAGGTCGGCTGGGTCTTCTGCAGCTCGTAGCGTTCGATAACCTTGGCATACCATCCCCGACGGCCATAGCAGAACGAACGCTCCTGATCCGTCGGTGGACGATCCGACAGTTCTTCCTCCAGGCGTTTCGTGTAAACTGCCATTTGAGCACGGGCTTCGCAGACATCTTCCTCGGAGACCTGACGGCGCGGTAGTTCAATGGTGCGTGCGACGTGGGCGAGTATCGGCGTTTCCTGGAGATCCCGGGACGCAGCGGGAAACACGTCATCCATCGCAGTAACGATACGGCGTGCGATTTCCATGCGTTCTGCCAATTGCAAATCCCCACCGGTCTCATCCAGGAGTCCCTTGAGGCGGATCATGCGCGCTTCGGCCTCCTTGTTGATCATGACGTGCGGTGACTGATCGCCGGCAGCACTGCATTGCGGTATGACGAACAGGTGTTCGCCGCGACGTTTGCGGATTTCGCACCGGGTTTCGTGCCAGAAATCGGCAGACACGAACAGGCGGGATTCCGTGACCTGCGAGGGACACGCCAGATTGACCACCATGCCCGTGAGATTCTGTGCGTCATCATAGGTAAACAGGAAATCGACACTGGGATCCTCGTACCCCTCGATGTGCGAGAAATCGTCGGCCGCCGTATCACCGTACATCAGAGACGAGCCATCCCTTTTCACCTGGCGGCGATTTCGTCCGACCACGGCATATCCGCGACCCCAAGCCACGAAACCGGGCTTGCGATGCTGCCAGGCTTCCGCGACGCACTCAGCAGTGCGCCCGATCAGCAGGTCAGCATATTCCAATGGTGACATGACTTCCGGCCCCGGATTCTCCCAGGGAATGGAAATGTCCGGGGAGTCGGGTGGTAGCATCTGTGGAGCCGTGTGCGTGTGTGTGGCGCTGAGAAACACCTTATCGGGCTCTAGCCCCGGGGCGAGTTCCCTCAGTTTCGCCCGCACGCCGGACGAGAACTCCTCCGGAATCGTCACATGATCGACGGACACCATCACGCATTGCTCCCCCGCAGATTCGAGTGTCAGGGCTGTGACGGTGAGTGGATCATGCACGGACTGCGAAATCCGCACCGAGAACTGCCCACGCAACATGACGGGGCGATCCGGTGTCACGTCCCGAGAAGCCCAACCGACGAAAAGTTTCTGGTTCTGCCGTTCATTACTCATACTGTTGCTCCTTGTTCCTTGAGCCGAAAAAACACCGGCATTTTGACGATGCTGAAATCCTTTGGATACTTCTGTTCTGGAGAGGACATTGTTGACATCCCTTTGAGGGAATCGTTTGGGGCATTAAGAGTTGAGACTAATGATAGCCGATTTCGCTCAGTGGGAGTTCACATCTCGCCTAATCCTCGGATTGAGTAAACAGAGCCGTACCGACGTCGGACTCATAGTAATCGCGCCAGGAATGTTGAGGTTTATCGGCGGCTAAACGAAATGCCTGGGCAGCACCACGACCGTCGGTATAGGTCCACAATCCTGGGTGACCATGCTGAAGCTCCCTCGTATCTATTATCCACCCTGGATGTTCGTTGATGGTGCGCATGTCACAGATAAAGCAGATGCGGACACAGATTGAGTCCCCCTTGAACGCCCCTGTGTGCTATGCTACCACATGGAATCAGGACAGGCAAGATCGAACCTTCACCGGACACTCAAAGAGAACACCGGTGCGCTTCTACACGGGACAGCTATACTTACTCCCGGAAGTTTTTTGGGGGGACGGATGCGTATGAAGGCTCATCGGATTACCTTGACTTTGTCAGATTCAGTACCTCACATTTTCGCCGTAGGAGCGTCTTCCTGGACGCGATCATCGTGGCCGGGAGGCCACTCCTACCATAGAATTGTGAACTACTGAGATTAGATGTTGCGTCTCCGAGGTGATGTGACACATCCTCAGCCAGGTGCATCAGCAGGCTCTGATCCTCCCACGGAGAGTTTGCGATACAGTGATGGAGTGCTTGGCTATCGGCTTCCGGGACGCGTTTCTGGAACTCCATGTCACAGAGATGGCGTTTATCCAGCCAATGATTTGGTTGACGCAGAAGACGAACAAAGGTATCATAAGGCAGAACACATTTCCTATGAGTTTTGTCAGTCAATCAGAGGAGGAGGCACTATGAAGTTTGGAATTCGGAATGGCTGTTTACGCCAGCCGTGGGAAAAGGTATTTGAGATTGCTGGTGACATCGGCTTTGATGGTGTCGAATTGGATATCGGAGCGGATTACAAGGACACACTGCTGTGGACAAAAGAAGGGCGCCAGCAGGTGGCTGAATGGGCGAGTCAGGGCGCCGAACTTTGTTCCACATGCATCGGTGGACTCTGGACTCACAGTTTTGGCGATGCGGATCCCGATGTAAGGGCCGCCGCACAGGAGGTAACGACGAACACGATTGAAGCCTGCGCGGAACTAGGTGCTCGCTGGATTTTGGTTCCGATCACGCCGGGCAAGGATGTGACCGAGGAGGAAGGTATTGCCCATTGGATTGAGGGAGTGAAGCAGTGCGCGCCGATTGCTGAAAAACATCAGGTGATACTTGCGCTGGAAAACGTTGGGCGCGGCTATGCCCAGTCAGCCGAAGGGCTATTGCCTATTGCCACAAGTGTCGATTCCCCTTATGTACGCACTTATTATGACTTCGGAAACGGACTGAGTCTTGGCAACGATCCTATCGCTGAAATCAAGCTGCTGGGATCTGAATGGATCGCTATCATCCATGCAAAAGATCCCGGGGGACAATTGCTTGGTGAGGGGCGTATCGATTTTGACGCTGTGGAAGCTGCTATCGATGAGATCGGCTACGACGGCTACATGGTCCTTGAAACTCCTGCCACAGAGGATCCTATTGCCGCAGCCAAACACAACCTTGAGTTTCTCCAGAAGCGATTTGGATAACTGGACATGAGACGCGAGACCTGAGACGAGCCTGCCAGGAATCTCAGGTCTGGTGTCCATGAATCATGAGCGTGTTCATCCAATGGAAGAGATCATCCAGTAATCCCTACCATATCGATCCACAATTCCAGTGGCCTTTTGACATCCCTCACGTCGTTCTGGTATCATTCCTCATGGAGAGAACGTATAGTCGGTAGTGGGTAGTCTTTGACATGGACCTCGTTTTGGAATATAATGCTGCCATCAAATGACTTCGCAGTATCTGCTAACAGGAGTATGTTCGCGTGCTCAAGCTCTTGCGACGATGGCGTCCTTTGAGAATAGAAAATCTGCGTGGGACTTTTCCGTTCCTTCTACCCCACATAAGTGTTGCCCTCCTGATTGTCATCTATGCACTGATCCAGATCCAGCACTTTACCCCTGCCTATCAGGAAGTAGATCCCGACGGTTACCTGCTTCTTGCCAAGCGCATGGCACGTCTCCAACCACTGGCGGTGAAAGATGATGATCCATTCATGTATCAGACTCACCAGTGGGTCGAAACCCCTGAAGGCAAAGTCATTCCGAAGTTCAGCCCAGGCTACCCGCTTCTGATGGCGGTCTTCTATCGACTCGGTGGCGATGAAGCGATGTTCCTGGTGAGTCCGTTGATGGGAGGTCTGACACTGCTGGGGGCGTATCTGCTCTTCCAACTCTGGATGTCACCGCTCGCGGCAGCACTGGCGACATGGGCATTGGGGATCAATCCAATGTTCCTGATCTACTTCGGCTATCTGCTCACCCATGCTTCCAATACCTGCTTTGTGACATGGGGCATGTTTTTTCTCTGGAGGTGGATGCGGGGGAAATCGGATAGATCCGCTATCTGGGCAGGATTATTACTCGGTTACGCCGTTACGATCCGCCATACCAGTTTGCTGTTAGGCAGCGCGGTACTGATCGCAGCGGTTGGTCGATGCATCGATGAGCTTCGCAATAAAGGGCAATGGTCGTTCGCATCCGTCTTGAAATATCCCGGAGTTCGACAAGCCGCTCTCCTTCTCGTCTGTTATGCCATCTTCCCCTTACTCATGGCGGTCTACAACTGGGTTTTCTTCGGGAACCCATTTCTCACGGGCTATGGACTCACCCATGAGCAAGACGCCTTTTCATTCGCCTATTTTCGACAGAATCTGTCGACGATGCTCAACGGCCTGAACTCGACGGCGCTGTTCCTGATCTTTCCCCTCGGCTTCATGGGGATGCTGCTCATCGGTTCCATCAAAGAGCGATTGATTCGACTCTCCTGGTTTCTACCGATTGTCCTCCTCTATACCTCCTACTACTGGGCTCCATCCGGGATGCCATATCTACGGTTCACTATTGTCACCTTCCCGGTGGTGATCGGTTCGGCTTTTCTGCTTCTGGAGAGTGCAACCAGGATGGTATCCAAGCAATCATCCTCGACATCCAGGATGATAGACTACGTCAATCAAGGAGCCCTGGTTGTTTTCCTGGTTCTGCTTGTGTTTCTTCGCTATGGTGAAGCTCAGCGGGGGATGCGGAGTGTGGTATCGGATCCGGGATCGCGTGCAACGGCGGCTGTTGCACGGATGCTCACGCATACCTTGCAGCCGGATGCGGTGATCTTCTCACAACGTCCCTTCTTCTGCTACATCGGCACACGTGAGGATTTCCGCCTCTATGACCTCCAGGTCTTTCAGAAGGCCCTCAACTATTCTGTGCGTCGTCAACCCAAACGCACCGAACGTCTCCGCAAATTCTACGAATCGCTAGACGAAGCTGGAAAACTTCGCAAAAAAAGAGAACTGGTGCGCTCGTTTATAGAACAATCCAGGCAGGTGGTCTTTCTGATTCCCTCTAATGCCCTGGCGAGGGAACAAGAACAACTGGGGACTGAATTCAAATTCACACTGCTGAAGACATGGCAAGCCCGGGACGGATCGACGGAATGGGGAATCTACGCCATTGGGTTGTATCACAGCAAGTGAGGTGGATTTCCGGACAGCTTGAGAACCCGTTATCTCAGGATTCTGGCTGCGTTGAATACAGCGATGAGCGCGACACCCACGTCGGCAAAGACGGCTTCCCACATCGTGGCAAATCCGATAACGCCCAGTACGATAAACCCTCCCTTGACGGCTAAAGCCAGACTGATATTCTGCCAGACGATCCGCCGGGTCTTTCTTCCAATCTCTATTGCCTGCGCCACCTTAGAAGGGGCATCGGTCATGATGACCACATCGGCTGTGTCAATCGCGGCGTCGGAACCTATCCCGCCCATGGCAATCCCCACGTCGGCCCGGGCGATGACGGGAGCGTCGTTGATCCCATCTCCCACAAAAGCAACTTTGTGCTTCTTATCTCCCTCACTCATGAGT
>JAJRTO010000180.1 GCA_024278235.1 Candidatus Poribacteria bacterium | reverse complement strand
TTTCGACGTTCCAATATCGACCGATAAAGTGTCAGATAACGCTGGGCGATGTAAGACCAGTCGTAGGGTTGCACTCGTTGGAGACTAAGACGGCCCATCTCAAGCCGTCGTTGCCCCATGTCGATGATACGGGTGAGTTGCTTTGCCAGCGCATCGACATCCCCCGGTGCAAACAGATAGCCGTTCTCACCAGGCTGTACCAGATCCTCGATTCCCTGTACTCGACTTGCTACTACCGGTAGACCGCAAGCCATTGCCTCGAGTACCACCAACGGCATCCCTTCGGCGAGCGAACAGAGCACAAATGCATCCGCTTGTTGGTAATGCTCAGCAAGCCTGTCATAGGGCACAGTACCGGTGAATTGGACCAACTGGGAGATATTCCGTGAAGATACCATCCGTTCGAGTGCAGCTTTTTCAGGGCCATCACCGACGATCTCCACCATGAATGGTTGTTCGGCTGTAACCCTGGGAAGCGACTCAAGCAGGAGATGGACCCCTTTGCGCGGGATGAGTCTGCCAATCGTGAGCAGACGCACCGTGGCAGGATGTGCCTCCCGTTTGATGGGACGAAAACGACTCAAGTCGGCGCCATCAGGTATCACCCGGATCGAGGCCCCTGGTGATGTTTGGAGGGCCAGATCACGCAACCCTTCGCTGCATGCGACTACTGCAGAAGCGTGTCCCCAGATAGCGCGGATCATGGGAGCCAGGATGCCGTACCACAAGCGAAAGCTGGGGGGATCCGGATTGCGACGTGGCACATCTCGACCGCCAAGAAAGACGACGTAGGGAATATCATAACATTGGTGAACGAAATACCCCACAGGTCCTGAAGGGATGCCAAAGAACACCTGCACGATGTCCGGCCGCCACTGCTGAAGCAAACGACGTGCGACGAGTGTGGCACTCAGCACATACGTCATCATTTCGTGAACGCCACAGACATCGGGTTTCTTACGGAGAACCGGCACACGCATCACCCGGATGCCATCGATGTGTTCTTCGGTAGGGAGGTCGCGATAACGCGAGGTCAGGAGGTGCACATCATGCCCGGCATCTGCGAAGTGCCGTCCAAGATATTGGGTTACTTTCCCGCCCCCCCCGCCAATCGGAGGAAACTCGTAATTAAGCAGGAGGATGCGCATGATCCCGGATCACTCCTTACATCGTTTCCGGGGCGGAAATACCGAGAAGCGATAGACCGTTACCCATCACAAGGCGTACGCAGTCCGCCAATACCAGGCGGGCCTGGGTGAGTTCCGGTGCAGCCTCATCGAGTACCCGGCACTTATTGTAAAACGTGTGGAACAGGGCTGCAACCTCTTGAAGATAATGGGGTAAATGATGTATTTCAAGTGTCCGAGCACAACTCTGAACGACCTCGGGGAACTCGCCTAGCTTCTTGATCAGTCGAGCCTCTTCCGGTTCCTGGAGCCATTCCAGGTTCACTTCTTCCAGAGGAAGACGCCGGATGTTGCGCTGTTTCGCAAGAGTGAAGATACTGCAAACACGTGCATGCGCATATTGCAGGTAGAAAACAGGGTTTTCCTGGGCCCGTTTGATCGCCAATGACAGGTCAAAATCGAGATGGCTGCTGCTGCTACGCATCAGGAAGAAGTAGCGAGCCACATCCACGGCAAAACGCTCATCGACAGTGCCGGTGAGCTGATCGATCAGTTCACCGAGTGTGATAAGCTGTCCCTTACGCTTCGACATATTGACCCGTTCACCACGCTCATTCACCAGATTCACTTGCTGTACAAACAGGATCCGGAGACGGCTTTCATCATATCCGAGTGCCTTCATAGCAGTTTGCAGACGTCCTGCCTGCGCGTGATGATCCGGTCCCAACAGATCGATCGCCCGATCAAATCCGCGCTGGAATTTATCATGATGATAAGCCATGTCGGGAGTGATATAAGTGTATTCGCCGTCACTCTTGATGACCACACAATCTTTATCACCACCAAACGCAGTAAGGCGCAACCACGTGGCCCCCTCTGCGTCGTATAGAAGTTCTCTGGATTTCAGGGTCTGGAGGATTTCTTCCGGTTTCTTTGCATCTCGGATCGACTGCTCACGGGTCCACACATCAAAATAGACGCCAAAACGTTCGAGATCGTCCTTTTGCCATCTCTGGATTTTGGGATACACGATCTGCCAGAAGGCTTTCAGACGGTCTGATTCTTCCATCTGTAAATAGCGGGCCCCCTCAGCATCGATGATTTCCTGAGCAAACCGGGTTACATAGTCACCGTGGTAGCCATCTTCAGGGAATTCGACCGCTTGTCCAAGCAGTTGGCGATAACGAGCGTCCACGGATCCTGCAAATCGTAGGGTCTGTCCACCCGCATCGTTGATATAATACTCGCGAATTGCATCGTAGCCCGTTGCGTTCAACACATTGACGAGTGTGTCCCCTGTGGCTGCAGCACGTCCACTGACGATATTGAGCGGGCCTGTTGGATTCGCACTCACGAATTCGACAACGATTCGCTCTCCATGACCGATATTGCTGCGCCCAAAGTTCGCCTGTTGATTCTGGATACTCCGCAACAGTTCATACAGATAACTATTGGAGAGAAAGAAATTCATGAAGCCCGGACCAGCTATCTCGACACGCTTGATAAGGGGATGAGGTGCCGCCTCGATCTCTTCCACCAGGATCTGAGCAATCGCGCGGGGGGCCTTCTTTGCGCTACGTGCCAGTACCAGCGCAAGTGGGCATGCAAGATCCCCGTGTTCATCTGACTTTGGCGCCTGCAATTGAATTTCGGGAATCTCAGTGAGCGTCAAATCTCCTTTGGCAATGACAGACTTCACTGCCTGGGATACGATCTGTGATAGCTGCGTTTTGACTTCATCCAACACAATTATTCCTCCTCATATTCATCCAGGTCGTCCCAATCTTCATCGAGTTTCACATCGAATTCCGGGCCGGTGATCATCGATTCGGGAATCTCCGGAAGCGGAAGCCTGGGGGCATCGGCCCAAAGTCTCTCAAGGTTATAGTAAGTTCGAGCCTCCTGTAAGAAGAGGTGGACGACAATATCTACGTAGTCAAGCACAAGCCAGTTTGCATGGCGGTCACCCTCTCGTTTCCAGGGACTGATGGCCGCTTCTTCAAGCCGATCCTGAATGGCTTCTGTGATACCTTCCAGATGAGTGTCTGATGTCCCACTACCGATCACAAAAAAATCGGTGAAAGACGCGATCTCGCGGAGATCCAGGATAATAACATCTCGGGCACGCTGGCCAAGTGCGGCCTCGGCGGCGAGTTCAGCCATTTCAAGTGATGTGAGTGCCAAAATACCCCCTTTGTTCGTTGATTTGGGAGAGTATATCGTTGTATGCAGCAATGGTCTGTGGGTGAATCAACGCCCGCTTGCGGATGAGATGCAGGATCGTCCCTCCGAGTGCCATAAGACATGCCTCATCGAGCGCTCCTGTGATCGCTTTTTGCCTGATGACCGGCGCCGTTTCATGCGTTCGATGCGGTTCCGCGTAATCTGCAACGTAGAGTATTTTCGCAAGCAGGCCCATCTTTTCATCGCCGGTCGTATGTTGTCGTATCGCATCCAGGATATCGGGATCCTGGATGCCAAACCTATATCGGGCAACTTCTGACCCGACGAGAGCATGCAGGATCTTGGGATATCTGAGTTCCGGCGGACCCAACTGCATGCCACAACGATTCGCTGTTTGTACTAACTCATCGGGCGACATCCACTTCACATAATCGTGTAACAGGGCAGCAACTTTCACCCTCTCCGTATCCTCCCCGTAGATCCGGGCGAGCTGCTCTGCCAGGTCTTTCACCGAGTAAACATGCTCATAACGTTTCGGCCCAAGATGAGTACGCAACTCCCTGTCAATCTGAGTCTGTTGCGTCGGATTCAGAATCATCGTCTTTAACCATATCTGCCAATCCTGAGTCGAGCAGATATTGCACGAGCAGTTGTCGCTCGTTTTCGTCGAGGCCATTCAATTCCGGCAGGGGAGTACTCAGGCAGTACTCTTCGTCCAACCATTTTCCCAGATCGATCATTTTGCAGCGTTCGCTGCAAAATGGAAAACTTCCCACGTGTTCCCCTGGTATGTAATGGAATTCATAAGGCTTACCACATAGACTGCATCTGAGCTTCATGGCAGATCCTGTGTTGTTGCGAGTTTTTCAGTTATGGGGGAAATCACACGAAGTAGAACATGCTGTCAGCTTGTTCTCGAGGCTCCGTGTTGTGAGCGAGCAAGTTGCACGCTCTACTCAGCTCACTGAAAAACTCGTGTGTTGTTGCACATACAGTTGGTGCTCTTGAATATATCTGAGCACCCTATCTGGAACAAGGTAGCGAATCGAGCGGTTTTGTCTGATGCGTTTGCGGATCTCGGTTGACGAGATCCCCACATCCGTGATCTCGACAAGCTGGACGCGAGCGAGGAGTTCGGGGGAGACGGCTCCAAGATCATAGCGAGGACGTGTTGTTGCGATAAACTGACAGAGATCCAGGAGTTCACTGAAATCCTTCCAGATTTGGAACTCGATCAGCATGTCCGCTCCGATGATCCAGGAAATCCTGGTATCCTTGCCATATATCGCATAGAGAGTCTGAACCGTGTCAATCGCATACGATGGGCCTCCCCGGTCAATCTCGATGCGAGAGGCTTCAAAGCGGGGATTGTCCTGAATGGCCAGATTGACCATCGCATCGCGGTGTTTTGCAGGGACGAGATCCGATGGTGATTTATGCGGCGGTTGCGCCGATGGGATGAAAAGTACTTTGTCAAAGCCGATCTGGTCACAGACTTCCTCCGCACTGACGAGATGTCCGTGGTGGATCGGATTGAAGGTTCCTCCCATGACAGCAATTTTCATGGCAAACCCATCGTAGGCTCTTAAGTCCGCAGTTGCCCATCCCCATAGATGATATACTTAAAGGACGTAAGATCTTCAAGGCCCATTGGCCCACGACTATGGAGTTTCTGTGTGCTGATACCGATCTCTGCCCCCAGGCCAAACTCGTAACCATCTGTGAAGCGCGTGGAAGCATTCACGTAGACTGCCGCAGAATCTATCTCATCCAGGAACCGTTGCGCTTCGCTGTAGCCGCTCGTCACGATAGCGTCCGAATGGTGAGAACCATAGGTTTCGATATGTTCGATTGCGGCGTCCAGGTCATCGACAATACGGATGGAGAGGGTCAGAGCCAGATACTCGGTCGACCAATCTTCCTCTGTGGCCGGGGCCATGTCAGGAAAGATTTCAAGGGTTTTCTCGCAGCCTTTGAGTGTAACTCCTGCCTTCTTGAGTCGAACACATATCTTGCGCAGGAACGTCTCGGCAATCCCTCGGTGCACCAGCAAGGTCTCCATCGCGTTACACGTTCCGGGCCGTTGCACTTTGGCGTTGAAACAGATATCTTCAGCCATCTGCAGATCGGCATCTGCATCGACATAGGTGTGGCAGATTCCATCCTCATGCTTGACCACAGGGATCGTTGAATTCTCCATCACGTTACGGATGAGCGTCTTGCCGCCACGGGGAACGATCATATCCACATACTTTTCCTGCTTGAGCAGGATGTTCACCGCATCGTGTCCCGGCACATCGATATACTGGATGCAGCCATCCGGGAGACCTGCTTCCAGGGCGGCTTCCTGGAGTAATGTGGCGATGGTGAGATTTGAATGGAGGGCATCTGAGCCGCCGCGTAATACCACGGCATTCGCGGCCTTGATACAGAGTCCGGCAGCATCGGCCGTCACGTTGGGCCGTGATTCATAGATGATGCCGATCACACCAATCGGCACGCGAATCTTGCCGATCTGTAATCCGTTGGGACGACGCCACATGCGGATCACTTCCCGGATCGGATCAGGGAGTGAAGCGACCTGGCACAATCCGTCTGCCATCGTCTCGATGCGAGAATCGGTAAGTTCCAGGCGGTCGAGGAAAGCAGAGGAGAGTCCCTTCTCCCTCCCGGCGTCCAGGTCCTTTTCATTCGCTTGCTTCAGCGATTCTCGTTTTTTGAGGATCAATGCGGCCATCTCCTGAAGCGCAGCGTCACGCATGGCGGATGAACTGCGTGCAAGCTCACGCATCGATTCCCGTGCCGCTCTTACCTTGCCAACAATGATTGACTCTGTGCTCACGGTGATTGTCCTTTCAGATCAGTTGGTCTACCGGTTATCTGGCATATTACTCCAGGATCACCAGATTGTCTCTGTGTATCACTTCATCGTAGTATTTCTGTCCTGGCTCAGGTTGAATTTCCGAACTGCGTTTCCCAATAACGCGCTGCAACCGAATCAAATCGTAGTTCGTCAAGCCTCGCGCGAACTCCTGGCCCTGCTCGTTGACACAACTGATCGCTTCACCGAAAAGGAAATCCCCGCTTGCGGACCGAATCCCTGTTGCCAAAAGGCTCCTACCATATCGAGTGAGGGCTTCTTCAGCACCGGCGTCCACGACGATGGTTCCACGAGGGCGCAGACAAAATGCAATCCACCTTTTGCGTCCCGACAGCTTAGAACCTTTGGGCAAGAAGAGAGTACCGATGTTCTCGCCCTGGAGGATCCGTTGAATCACATTGGGTTCGCTGCTCTTGGCCATCACGGCCATTTCGCCGGAACCGGTGACGATCTTAGCGGCCTTCAATTTGGTGTCCATACCGCCGGTGCCCAGCTCTGAGCTTGCTTTCCCTGCCAGATTCCATATTTCTCCGGTGATCCGGGGAACCACCGGGATCAAACGGGCTTGACGGCTTCGATGGGGATCCGATGTGTAGAGCCCTTCCACATCCGATAAGATGATCAGCAGTTGGGCCTGTGCAAGGTTGGCGACGAGCGCCGAGAGTGTGTCGTTGTCACCGACTCGTATTTCTTTGACGGAAACGGTATCGTTCTCGTTGATGATGGGGATGATATTGTGCTTCAAGAGCATCTGCAATGTCTGGCTTGCATTCTTATAACGTTCCCGATTCTCCACATCTTCCTGAGTAAGCAACACTTGGGCGACATACTGATTGTGGCGTCGAAAACGTCGCTCATAAGCATACATCAGGCGGCTCTGCCCGGTTGCTGCGGCCGCTTGCAGTATCGCCATCTTCCGGGGACGATGTTTGAAGTTCAATCGCCCCAGTCCTGCACCAATGGCACCCGAGCTGACGAGTAAGACTTCGCAGCCTTTCTTCTTGGCAGCGACAATATCCGCTACGAGAGCATCAATCTGCGGGCGATTCAGATCGAAACCATCTGATTGCTGAACTGCAATGGAGCTTGAGCCAACCTTGACAACGATGCGCTTGACCGATTCAAAGAGAGCTTGTCGATTAGCTGTCATCAGATTGAAAGTCGAATTCGGTATCATAGATTTGTACCGTGTGGCCTTCTTGTGCTCCCATGCGTGCCAGTTGACGGATCACTCCCATGCGCTGAAGTTTCCGGTGCAGCATAACAACGCCTTCCGGATCACTGAGATTTGTCATCTGGACGGCGCGACGTATCCGCGTCCCTGTCACCACAAATCGGTCCTTCACACGATGGATTTCGAGTGGCTCCTCATCGTCGAGGCTGATTTCTTTGGGCTGCGGTTCCAGTTTCGGTTCACGCGCACGGATCTTTTCGAGCCGTGCATAGGTCGTTCGCATCAGAGTATCCACACCTTCGCCTGTCAGTGCGGATACAGGGTACACTTTGCGGGTCCCTATGTAGCGTCGAAAGCGTTTCAGATGCTCCTCAGACGATGGCATATCGACCTTGTTGAGTGCGATGACCTGATGGAGTTTCCCTAGTTGAGGGCTGTAGAGCCGTAGTTCTTCGTTGATTTGCTCATAGTCATGGATCGGATCACGCTCCTCCAGAGCAGCGATGTCCACAACATGTATCAGCATCTTTGTACGCTCAATGTGCCGGAGAAAAGTGTCTCCCAACCCGGCACCTTTGTGAGCACCGTCGATCAGGCCCGGCATATCAGCGAGAACAAAGTGTTGTTCGGGCCCGAGACGTACGACCCCAAGATTTGGGGAGAGTGTCGTAAAAGGGTAGGCCGCTATCTTGGGCTTTGCTGCCGAGCATCGTGAGATCAGGGTCGATTTACCGACATTGGGATAACCGATGAGCCCTACATCGGCGATCAACTTCAGTTCTAAACGGAGCCGCCGTTCCTGGCCTGCTTCTGATTTCTCGGCAATGTGAGGTGCACGAAAGATACTGCTCTTGAAGTGTGGATTGCCTTTTCCACCTATCCCTCCCCGGACTGCAATCAATCGCATCCCCGGTTGGTTCAGGTCAGCCAACAGTTCACCCGTATCAGCGTCATACACGATCGTGCCTATGGGAACCTTCACGATGCGATCCGCACCATCTCTTCCATTCTTCAGTTTACCCATACCGTGTTGACCACGTTCTGCGACGTATTGCTGGGAATAGACCTGATCGATCAGAGTGGTGATGTCTTCGGATGTTTCGAGGATTACGTTTCCGCCACGGCCCCCATCTCCGCCGTTGGGCCCCCCTCGCGGGACGTACTTTTCCCGTCGGAAACTCGCACAGCCGTTTCCCCCATCGCCGCCCTTGACGTAAATGATCGCTCGATCCATAAGAGCCTCCGCACGTTGACAAAAAAAAGCCCCGGTAAGGGCTCGAGGCTTGTTCAATTCGGAATATTTCTAGGCGGACAAGGATTCGTAGATGCTCACACGCCGACGTTTCTTATCTTTACGCTCATATTTGACATATCCATCCATCAGCGCAAAGAGCGTGTCATCGCGTCCCTTACCAACGTTGGCGCCGGGATGGAGGCGTGTGCCACGCTGCCTCACCAAGATGCTTCCGGCCGTCACAAAATTGCCATCGAACCTTTTCGGGCCGAGCATCTTTGGGTTGCTGTCGCGCCCATTGCTGGTGCTGCCACCACCTTTTTTATGCGCCATTCTCCGACTCCTCCTGAGAGACACCGTATTGAATATCCTGGATACGCAGCCGCGTGTAGGGCTGTCGATGACCTAACTTCCGCTTGTATCCCTTACGGCGTTTCGACTTGAAAACGACTATCTTTTTGTCCTTACCATGCGCGATCACCTCACCTAAGATCGCTGCGCTTTCGACGCACGGCTTCCCGACGACTATTGCGCCATCATCTTGGGCAATCAGGCGAATATCTGTTATCTCGATAGTTTCACCTACGGGGGCATTCAGTTTCTCCACATCGATCAGATCACCTACTGAGACTCGATGTTGCTTGCCACCCGTAGCAAACACTGCATACATGCCTGCAATCTCCTTGTAGGGCATAAATGTCTGGGTAAACCCTAGAGTACGGAACGCAATTATACCAGACGCACTCACTGATGTCAAGCCTAATGCGAACCCGCGCCGAGTGTAAAAAAACAGGATTGCGAAATACGGGTGCCTGCCTAAATAAAGAACATATACACTTGCTGTTGGGTGATAACGCCGAAAACCATCCACAATCCTCCCATGATGAAGTCGCCCAGTATCAGTCCCAGAAAGAAGGGCACAGCCTTCTGATACCCTCGGATCTTCCCGTAGCGCAGAATAATCGACTTGGACAGCCAACTCAGTAAAAACGGGAACCAGAAATAATCGATGGCAAAGCTAACAGCAAGTGCATAACCTGCGGGATGAAACGGCCAAAATAGAAATCGCATGCGCAGTGCCCGGAGCAACCATACTATCGACATGCCAACACCCATGAAACCCACACGGAGGAAATCAGTTTGTTGAGGATAGTACAGCCACCGCTGCAGCCGACTGAAAGCCCCTCCTCCTACCCAGTGACGAAAGGCTCCGAGACGCGCCGAGGCGCCATCACGATAGATGAGCGATAGATCCACCCAGAAGGTTGCGATAATAGCGGCTATTCCGGCTAACAGCATTGCGATAAGGAGCCGACGGTTGTTCATACGCGCTACTTCGGCTATCTTGAACGCCTCGAATTGATTCGGCATCGGATGGGGGCGGTATCCCCGATTGAACCAGAAGAAGAAGGACATCGTCGTCAGGTTCTGCGCTCCTATGGTCGTGGTGCCCAGTGATGTGACCATCATATCCAGAGGATGGTTGAAAATACCATGAGGAGCACCGAATTCCGCACGCAGGCGGGTTATTGCGATGGCAATCATGAAATAAAGTCCGAAGAACAGCCATGCATAAACCAGGGAGACACCTGCCTGATAGCAGAAAATCGTGAGGCCCATGACACCTGCAATCAATCCAAAGAAAGCCATTCGATAGCTCATCGGCTCATCACTATCATCCATTCGCTTCTGCCGGCTGAAGATCGAGATAAACACCTCCACGAGATGCCGCCGGCTCAACCATAGAGCCACGAGGCAGAGCCCAAGCCATGCCCCGGCAGACTGTTCATAGAAATAGGGGAAGGAGGGCATACTGTGGAAACCGATGTAACTGGATATCACCCGGAAAAACTGGCGAAACACGAAAAAGAACCAGCACGAGAAAGACAGATCCAACGGCAGGAAGAAACTGATTCCTATCATGAAAGGGTAGAGCGACGTGCGTGTGGTCCCCATCGCGTTCCACGGCTTTTCGGTAAAGAATCGACTGATGTCATAGAGCTTCATGTTGATAGCGGGCACAGATGGATACAGAACATGCAGCCCGTTCATCAGATCTATCGCCGCGACGATCGCAAATCCAAGCCATAACAGAGGCTGCTTGAAAAATGTGTCGGAACGAGTCATGGCGACGGGAAGCTGAATGATAGGAAAGGCGAGACGTTCTTGCTGCACCCACTGCCGGCGCACGAGTGTGTTGATGCAGTGCATGATCGTCAGTAACAGAAACGTGAACGATCCCCAGGCCAGGGCTGGTTTTATCCATACTTCTATATATCTCTGGGTATACAAGGTCGAATCGCCCTCATAATAGGCCGCTATCGCACGTGGATCATGCACCGTCAGCCATGAGGGGATATAGCGAAAGAAGAGTGATTCCCAGTCATTTTCAGGAGTGGCAAACTGATATGGATGCAAGATAACCGCGAAGAGATCCTGCATCATGCCGTAGGCCCCAACAGAGGTCGAGATGACCAGCATCACGTAGATCGTGAGCAATTCGCCCTGCTGGAATGCACTTTGCTTCCGGAACCTCTGAATTCCCAGATTAACGATTGCCAGCAGGAATAGCAGGAATACAGGATAGATGAACAAAGGCAATGCTGTTGCCTGCGAATCGTACTTCAGTTCCGCCACGCTCATCCAATAAATGTTGATAGGGAGTAGAATGAGACCGATCACTATCGAACGAGCGGTCACAGAAACGGGTTGCGGTGACTGTTGGCGGCTCATCTCCATCTCACACCGTGCTTTGACACACCGCATCGCTGCCATACTCGCAACGAGGAGGGCAAGGAAGTAGCGCTCGAAGTGGGTGGGTGTTTCCAAACATCGTCATCATACATTTACTCAAAAAGAAAGCCAGACAAGATGACTTGTCTGGCTTTCTTTCCAGTAACCGCATTGAGATCTAACGCTTAAGCGCGGCCCATGTGGTTGCAAGTTTGTTCTGTGGCTCAACCGCCGTTGCTGGGTCATCTGCCGCAGCCGGGAGATAATTCAAGATGATTTCAGCAGCGACTTCTGCCTTCGGATTATCTTCGGTGGCTGTCTGATGGATAGGGGCCAGACGCCCTCGTGCTCCATCCTTTACGATAACCGGATCGGCACGGTTGCCCGCAGCATTTTGGGCGAAGATGACCTCGGGAACCCAATCACCTGTGAGTTCATCCAGATGGAAGGGACGATCTGAGTTGAAATCAACGAGTGAAGGGGTATACTTTTTCCCATCCGCCGTCACCACCATCGGTGTGTCATCATCCCACATGGTAATGTCAGGGATATCCATCATGTTCTGGAGGCCTGATACCTCATTACGTCCTCCCAGACCCCAGAACATATAGTCGGCGTGATTGATGATCAGATCGCCATCTTCGCTCTCGATCCAGGTTTCAGCGATAGAGCCATCAGGCGTATCATTGGTGTAAACTTCCGGGGGGATGTCGCCGTAGAGGATCAACACATCCACTCCACCATCACCGGTCGTGGCTTGCATCCACTCGGCAACACGATTGCCCTCTGTCGTGGTTTCATTCTGCTGGCCTCCGGCAGTGAGCAGATCAGCGCACTTGACGGACTCATCGTCCACCATCGCCTGATCAATCCATTGGAAGGTCCCTGTGTAGAGAAGAACCTCACCTTTAGCCAACGCAGAGCCTGTCAGGCCAACCACCACGAGCCCTGCAATGAGTAATGCTACCCAATATTTCATGAAATGCCTCCTTTTCAACCCTTTAACGGGTTTTCTTGATCTCAGCCCAAAGGGTGGATAGTTTACCTTCAGGCTTTATTGCCAGCGAGCCAATCTTTTCCTCACCGACAAGGTAGTTCAAGATCATTTCGCTGACGACTTCTCCTTTCGGATCGACCTGACTCGCCGTTTGATAAGCGATCGCGATTCGTCCACCGGTCTCTGTGTCCAGTACGATCACGGGATCAGCCCGGGTTCCCGCGGCATCCCCGCTATTGGTGGCAAAAGCAACTTCAAGCTCCCAGGGTGGAACCAATTGATCCAGATGGAACGGACGATCTGTGTTATAGTTCTGAAGCGTTGGTGTATATTTCTTACCTTCCGCCGTCAGTTTCATCGGCGTATCATCGTCCCACATGGTAATGCCGGGGATATCCATCATGTTCTGCAAGCCGACTGCTTCATTGCGTCCTCCGACCCCCCAGAACATATAGTCAGCGCTGTTGATGAACATATTGCCGCCTTCCAGGAAAACCTCAGCAATGGAATCATCCGGATCTGCGTTGGTGTAGACCGTTTCAGGAATGTCTCCGTACATCACGAAGATATCTACATCACCATCATCTGTATTGGCTTCCATCCAAGCCGCAACGTCTTTCTTTGGGATAACCTCGACGGTGTCAATTCCTCGTTTCCCATCAATCAATGACACGAGTTTATCCCCTTGCGCCTGAGCATCCGCTTGTCCGATCCATTGGAAGGTCTCATAATAAACTCGTACATCTGCAGACCAACCACTCCCGATGATCAAGAGCAGCAAAGCAAATGATAATGTGATAACCTTGTTCAAGGTCTCTCTCCTTTCTGTTTCCAGGAATCGACGCTCCCCGTGAGTAACACTCATTATCGCAATATTAGCATGAGTTCACTCACCTGTCAACCAAATTCTTTTGACTGATTTTGTCTCAATTTGTAGGTGCAGATGTCCGCAGGAGATGGCAGATTTTAATGTGCGTCTGGTATTACCGGTCAATGGTCTCACGCACCACCTGTGCCAGTTGCTTGAGGGATGGTGGCTTCTGAATCCAACCCACACCGTCGGGCAAGCTCCCATCCCCAAGAGGATAACCACTCATCACAACCAGATTTATCGAGGCTTCCTGTTGACAAAGGAATCGGTATAACTCCAATCCCCCCATCTCAGGCATCACCATATCGGTCAATATCAACGCAATATGCTCCCGATGGTGCGCGTAGACTTCCAA
>JAJRTO010000179.1 GCA_024278235.1 Candidatus Poribacteria bacterium | reverse complement strand
GTAGTTCGCATATTGATCAAATCCCCGGTAAAAGCCACCATCAAATCCGATACAGGCCGAAACATATCCCTGATCCTTAAGGATTTCCGGGAGCGTCCGGATACCCGGATCCAGTGGTCCTTTCGGTCCGAGTGAGACCATCTGAGTGCTCATCACATCCATACCCGTCAGCATCGACGAATACGCCGGCGTCGTAGGAATATAGGCACTATAGGCATTCTCGAAAAGAACGCCTCTCCTCGCGAGCCAATCTGCATGAGGGGTCGTCAGACGATGATACCCATAACAGCTCATGTAGTCCGCACGTAAACTGTCAATTCCCAATAGTAGTAGATTCATCTGATTCTAGCACCATTTCCCCTCCTGAGTTTGCGTTCAGAGCTGGAAAATGGCTTTTCCTCCTCGATTTTGCTTGTTGCATCAGGCCGGCATGATGCCAGGCTCTGCTATACTGAGCGCAAATGAGATCTGTGAGTATCCCCTGTAGGAGAGTGCTCCTGCACTCGGTTCGCGGCCAGGAGACCGCCCCTACCATTTCGCAAAACCTAAATGCGCTCAGTAATCAAGGCCAAACGATATCGACACCGACGAGAAACACTCTGACAGGGGCAAAGCAGTCGCTCCTGATACGGGTGACTGTATCGGTCATACCAAGCGAGTGCTTTGCCTCCACATATTGGGCAGGTATCTCTAAAACGTTGGAACCGTGACCTCGACCTCCCGCCCGCCAGCCTCCGAGGAATCGATGACTCCCTGGATGATGACGTTGGTCAACAGCATGCCATCGGGATCGATCGGTGAAGGTTTCCCTTCGCGGACAGCATCTACGAACGCAGTGTCTTCTGCATGAAACACGTCGACCGATTCAAAATCCTTGTACGTGACATCCTTGATCTCACCGTTCTCATCCCCATAAACCGTCACACCTTCTTGCGGTCCACGCACTTCGCCGATGCCAATGCGGAGTCCCGCTTTGGTCCCCAGAAAAATGGTTCCCCCAAGTGAATCCATATTCATGCACCAACAGGTCTTGAAGACCAATCGTGCACCATTGTCAAAGACCACCCAACCCACACCGAAATCCTCGACCTATGTTTCTTTGAGGGCCGGATTCCAGGTATTGTGTAGGCTGAGATAGTTGGATGTGATCCCGGAGACGGCTACAGGTTTGGGATGGCCCATCAGATAGAGTGCCGTATCGAGGGCATAAACACCGATATCGGCGGCGGCACCGAGCCCCGCGGTCGCTTTACGAATAAAGCTACCTCCGGGATTGCCACGGCGTCGATCCGCAACGGTCTCTGCATAGTAGATGTCGCCCAACGTGCCCGCGTCGACGATAGACTTTGCCTTGATGACCTGGGGCGTGTAACGCAATTTGAGAGCTATCATCAGGATGTTGCCCGTTTCATGTGCTGCGCGTACCATCTCAGTTGCTGCGTCCTGTGTGGCCTCCATCGGTTTCTCGCACAGGACATGCTTACCGGCTTTCAATGCCGCAACAGTTGGCGGTGCATGAACGGCCGTGGGAGTGCAGACGAGTACGGCATCGAGTTCATCCATCTTGAGCATTTCGTTATAATCAGTAAAGAGATTTGTCACTCCCCAGCGTTCTTCCATCCTATCCAGATTGGCCTGGATCAGATCGCTTGCAGCGATGATTTCGGCTCCGTCCACCTTGGCCATCGCCCGACAGTGCGCTTGCGAAATCCCACCGGCACCGATGAGCCCCAGTTTAACCGTTTTCATAAAGTTCTGTTCCTTTCAACGTATTCAGAGTTGCTCAGAGGTCATTTGACTTCTTGTATTCGCATTGAGTGATGGATTCAGTATATAGCGGCATGCTATCCAAGTCAAGCGACAAATCGAGCTTTGAGACGCGCCCAGAAATTTTCCAGGTCGAGGAAAGTTGTATCATTCATGGTTTGATGGTGTTATTCTCTCCCCATCCGATGTGGGAGGCTCGGTCTTGATCGTGCCCCGTATCGATGTGCCTGACAGCGTCCTGCAGCGGTTTGTGAAGTATCAACAGCCTGTCTGCTGATAAGAGGCTGGTTCTGTCGCATCACGACTTGGGACAGAAGTGTTGTAAGATCCAACACGACCATAGATAGTTACCACACAGAACCCGCTAACCCTTATAAATACTGGCTTTTCTTTGGGGATCGCCTGGATGGTAACGGTGTGTGTGGATTTCCCCAACACACGCTTTCTTAAGGTGGGATAGCATTGTTTGAAGGTGAGATCTTGCCGAACAACCCTGAGAACCCACTGTTTATAGGGGTTCGGCGATGAACTCATCTGATGATGAGCAAGTTGGCACACCTCTTGCTTTATAAGAGCGCACGAGGTTGAGACAGAGACCTCAGGGAATTCAAAATCAGATTCAACTAACAACACAAAGAATTGCGGGGTAAGAAACAATGACAAAGCATCTTAGAAACAGCAGAGCGTTCACGCTTATCGAACTGATGATTGTAGTAGCCATCGTAGCGATTCTGGCCGCGATAGCAGTCCCGAGTTACATGAAATTCCAAGCAAAAGCCAAAACAGCAGAAGCAACGAACAACCTGGCCGTAATTCGCGCTGGGGAAGAAACCTACCGAGCTGAAAATGACGCCTATCTGGCATGTGCCGCTACACCAGCCTCCGTACCCACGGGCACCACGGCAGCCTGGACAGGTGGCGGTTCAGCAGACTTTGAGAAGATCGGTTTTGTTCCAGATGGAGATGTTCGTTATCAGTATAAGGTTACTGTATCCAGTCTGACCTACACAGCGACGGCAACCGGCGATGTCGATGGTGATTCGACCAATGCTATTTATCAGTTGACAAGTGCAAATCCCAAACCCGTATTGACCAATCCTGGCGAACTGTAAAAACACAGCACCGTATTATGGCTGCCTGGTTGCAGCCCCGCACATGAGGCCGTTTTCTACAAAACGGCCTCTTTTTCTGTTCTGTAAACGATCTCTCCTGCTACTGCCATCTGCTTTACTTCTATCCGCTCATTGTTCCAGTCAAATAGCATGAAATCCGCCCGTTTCCCCACTTCGAGGGAGCCCAGCATGTCATCTCGCGATAAGAGAGTTGCGGGATGCAAACACGCTGCACAAATGGCATCCGCAAGTGATATTCCTGTAAACTGCACCGCGTTTGCAACACAACTTGCCAGATCCAAACCGGCACCTGCAAGATAGGGTGTGTCGGCAAGAGAAACCCGGCCATCCGCACTCACCTCAACGGCACGTTCCTTTGTCTCATAACGACCAGGAGGCATTCCTGCAAAGGACACGGCATCACTCACCAAAATGATATTCTTTAATCCTTTACATCGCAGCATACATTTCACAACGGATGGTGGGAGATGGTGTCCGTCAACGATGAGACTCGCCATCAGTTCATCACGCGCTAATTGTTCCCAGATGTAATTCGGATGGCGACGAATCGTAGCGTGAGCACCGTTACCTAAATGGGTCGATAGTCTGGCCCCCGCCCGGACCGCTGCGTCGATATCCTCAGCCTCGGCATTCGTATGCCCTAAAGCCACGATCACACCGGAATCCACCAGTTGCTCGATGAATGGGATAGCTCCTTCGACTTCCGGGGCTAGTGTGAGTAAACAGATCGTTCCCTCCGCTGCGTCCTGCCACGCACAGAACTCATCCCAACTGGGAGGTCGGGTATGTTCAAGCGGATGCGCGCCGCGCGGTCCATCTACGGGAGAGATGTATGGCCCCTCGATATGGATCCCAAGGATGGAATTGGCAATCAGCGGATCGGTACATGCTTCGCGGATACACCGCAGTGAGTGTAACATCCGCTCCTGTGAGTTCGTTGTGACTGTCGGACAGATAGCGCCGATACCCAGACTCCATTGGTGTGTAACGATCTCTTTTACGGACTCGCTGGTAACTTGCTCTCCGTTGAAGCTATGACCTCCAAATCCGTTGATCTGAATGTCAAGAAGAGTGGGTGAGATCCACAGATCTGCTTCTTCTGTCGAGCTTGCGATACTTTGAATCTGTCCATCTCCTGTTTCAATGGTAATCGGTTGATACGTCTCATAATGTTTGGCTGTGATCTTCAAGACAAAGTCTCCTTGCCCCAATGTTGATGCACTAGATCCTATTCAGGCTTTGTGAAATAGGAGGAAAGTGCTTTTCTAACGTTCAACGTTGAACGTGAAACTTGCTTATTATATGCTGATCTCTGGACGTGTGTCTATAAGTTTCGGGAGTCAAAGGGGATTTGGGATCTAGAGGGACAGGACACACTCGTTTCTGAAACCGCGGATCGTATGTCGATTCGAGCCGCACGCAATGATGAGATCCGCATTGATCAATGTATTCCAAAAAGCAGCATTCGTCTGATGCAAATCGATGCCGAGGATGATGGAACCCGTATCCATGAGTCGCCATGCTCCTCCAGGCATCGGCAAATAGTGCAGATAACGTTCGATGTCCTGAAGGGTTGCGTCCCAGAGTACTGCAACGGATTTAGCAGCTATCGTCACGCGGTGTCCTGCTGTTACCAACTGATGAATCCATCGGATTTCTCTGGGGAGTTCAGGGGCATCTCCTATGAGCCACACTACCTGAAGAGGTTTCTGCCCGAGAAATTCTTGCAGTTGCTGAGGTATATCGCATGTCTCATCCCATCGCATCCCAGGAGACTTCTTATGCCAGATCGGATCAACGCAACCTGTTGCCAGTCGCACGATCTCACACAAGACACCCGCGATCTGTTCAAAGGTGAGTTCCTGTATGCCCCACCGCTCCTCCTTGCTCTGCCAATCCAGAAAGCGGCTGATGTATTCCTCACAATCACGGCGTAACTGCATATCACGTGTCGCTTCAGCAATCCAGTCGCGCTGCAACTGTTCTTGCAGTTGAGGTAGTCTCCGTTCAGCCTGACTCACAGGGATACCGGGAAGATAGTCCGTATTAAGCCAGCGAGATGCATCCCTTGATTCCTGTATCAGACCGAGTCGTTTATTTGTCAGCGCGATCCCTGGCGGTATCATGGTATAGCGCGCTTCAACATATCGTAGATGGGTATTGGCACCAACCCAAACATGATCGAGTTTGCAGTGTTCGATATCCGTGCAGACATGGAGACCCTTGACAGGCTGGCCAACTGCGTCTGGGATCGGGTTATCCTCAATATAGCTCCCAATCGCCTCAACATCTGTCAGTGCAGCAGCAGATCCGATATAGGTTTGGCCTTCGACAGACACATCCTCCAGGCAGGAATAATCCCCTACAGAGGTTCCGTGGCCAAGAAAAATGCTGCCGGACAGTTGACAGCAGCGGCCGAGAGACACTTGCGGCTGGAGCGAGTATCGCCCCTCACCAAGCCAGACACGGCACCCCGGGACAACGCGAATCCCTTTGCGTGCCAATGACTCACGCTGCTGTTTCTCCAGGCGCTCCTGGCCCGTTAGCACGTTCGTCCAACGATTGATGCCTGAGGTGATTTCTCCACGATAGATATGGGCGTATGTATTGAGGCCATCCTCATAGCAATGCCGGATCAGATCGACGTGATGGTACTCAGACTTGCTCCCATGAGGTATCAGGCTGTCAAGCCTTTGCAGCGCAGCCTCTCTGCGAATCAATGTGATACCGGTGTTGGTATAGGCACATCCTTCTTCGAGGCGTTTCCACATCCATTGTTGTTCCTCCGGAGTCATATCATACCACTCCTTGGTTCCCTGAAAAAGCCCCTCCTCATCGAAGAAAAGCCCACCCTTATCGATGACAGTTTCAGGGATTTTACCACAGAGGGTCACATCCGCACCGTGTATGAAATGAGCCAGCAAGGTCTGGACAAACAAGGCGGCATCGAGAAACGGTTCATCGCCGAAGGCGACACCGATGAAATCGGCATCACTTTCTTCCAGAAGTGGGATAGCAGCACGTAAAGCTCCGCCAGTGCCATCCGGTGCAGGTTGAGCAACGATCTGTGCGCCGGGGCCCAATAAAGTATCTGCTTTTTCCGGATCGATTTTGTCCGAGCCTGGGTATCGCAGACGCTCAACGAGGCTCGGATGAACCACAACGATATGGGGAAGATTTCCGGGAAGATAGCGGCGTGCCAGTTGAAGGGTATTGTATCCGCCGAACCACACATCCAGATTCTTGTTGATCCGGCCTGTTGGGTCAATTCGCGTCCCCAGTCCGGCTGCAAGCACAACCCATTGAGGCACGAGCCAACGTTCCAGATTGTCACGATGTTCCGCTACCGTATCGAGGAATCGACCGATCTGCTGTTGTACTTCCGCACCGTCAGCGATACCGAGTGATCCCTTCAAGTTCACTCGGAGTAACGATTCCACACGCTCCAGGAGTGTCTTTTGCTGGTTTTCATTCATCATGTCTCACATGATACGTGTTTCGTGCCACACGTTTTCACCAGCCCGTGAGGGTACACATTGGGTTCGTGAACGCCTATCCTGTTGCCTCAACATCATGGTCATGGAGGATCCGGGACAGGGCTTCCGCCAACCGGAGAGGATCATGCCGGATCACGCGCTTCTGTACCCCCCGCTCGCTGATATCGATGTCACAGATCAGATCCTCTTGAATCACTTTCGCTTGTATTTCACCATCGATGCTGGGATCATAAAGCACTTGCACCGTAGAGGCATCGACCATCCGGTTGGTGTCCTGTGAGATCTGTGCGATCTGCTCGGATAATGACAGTAGGGATTTAATCTGTGCATCTACTTCGCCTTCCAGCCGGGTGATCACCTCACCCACATGTGTCTGGATCCGTTGGAACTGTTCAAGGAGGGCTTCTCGTACGTACTGTTGGATCAGATCACCGGGGGCAATTGCCTTGTTCACAAGAACATAGTCAATGTCCGATTTTGCATGGCTATAGAGGGCACTGACGTGGTCTGAGACGGAATAATGATCTGTTTCTCCCGGCTCGGACATCACATTGCAGACGTAGATTTTGACAGCATTTGATTCCCTGATAGACCGGGCAATATCGGGAACAACGAGATTGGGCATGATGCTCGTATACAGGCTTCCCGGTCCAAGTACGATAGCGTCAGCCTTTCGGATGGCTGTAACGGCTTCACGATGGGCGGGACATTCATAGGGTTCCACTCTATCCGAATACTGTGTTCCATTGATACGCTGAGCGAGAAACACTCGTTTGATCCGCTTGCGGTTTTCTCGCTTCGGGATACGGGATTCACTTTGGACGATTTCACCATCCATGAGTTCGGCGCAGAGTACCGTTGCTTCCAATGTCGCAGGTAAGATATTCCCTCGCACAGAGAGTACCCTCGCCGCATCCTCAATCGCTCGCGGGAAGCTGGAGTCATTCATTTGGGTCAATGCGATAAGGAGCAAATTCCCAATGCTGTGGCCTCCCAGGATTTCGCCGCCGGTGAGACGATGCTCGAAAAGTTCACTCAGGACCTCACTTTCATCCGAAAGCGCAACCAGACAGTTCCGAATATCCCCTGGAGGCAGCACGCCGAACTCGTCAATCAACCGTCCTGAACTACCACCATCATCAGACACAGACACAATCGCTGTGATTTGATCCAGATCGATGATCTTCGACGTCGCATCGTCAGATTGCGCATATTGCTTAATCCCACGCAGCAATGTGGACAACCCAGTGCCACCGCCAATACAGACTAACTTAAGTCCTTGAAGCATATATTCTCTCCATTTCCATTGCTTACAGCCGGCCTCCATTGCTTGCAGCCATCCAATGCTGTATTTGTTGTGCAATTTCTTCACAGAACCTGTTGGCTCGATGGGAACTCCTTGCTTCACCAAAAACACGAATCACCGGTTCTGTTCCTGATTTGCGAATCGTAACCCACGAGGCGTCACGCAGAATCTTCACACCATCCGTGAGATCAAGGCGTTCATGATTGAATGCTGCGATTGCGCGCCGGATAATCTCATCGCCTTCCACAGATGGTGGGATAGGCAGGCTCTTCTTGGCGATGAAGTACTTAGGGAACTGTGACACTAACGATGAAAGCGTTTCCCCGGATTCTATCAGCAACTGAACAGCTACAGCAGCGGAGGTAATACCATCAGAAGTATGATGGATCTCCGGGAAAATAACGCCGCCAGTACCCTCCCCGCCAAGAACAGCTTCGAGACGCAACATTTCGTTGACCACGTGATTGACACCTACCTTTGTGCGGCTTACCGGAGTATTATGTTTTTTGGCCACATCGTCTATCATGAGACTCGTTGAAACGGTTGCCACGACAGGACCTGCCTGTTTATTCAAGACCAGGTCTGCTATCAGAGCGAAGGTGTACTCTTCACTGATCGCCTCCCCCTCCTCCGTGACGAGAGTGAGGCGATCTGCATCGGCATCATGAGCCATTCCCAAATCCGCTCTGCTCTGTTTAACGCGATCACACAAGGCTTCAAGGTTCTTGGGCGTGGGCTCTGGAGGACGCCTGAAAGCACCGTTCGGTTCGCAGTGGAGTTCCACGACATCACATCCCAGGGCTCGCAGGAGTTTGGGCGTGATGGTGGATCCGGCACCATTGACCGCATCCACAACGACCCGCAGCCGCCTCTGACGGATGCCCTCGGGATCGATATAGGAGGATGCAAGAATCCGTTCCATGTGGATAGGAATGGCTCTATCTGATTTGCTCAGGTTCCCCTGCGTATTCCAGGGCTGGAACTGCATTTCCCCCGTTTCGTAGATCCGCAGAACCTCGGCACGCTCTGTTTCTGTCAGGAACGTCCCGCAAGTGGTCGCCATTTCCATACCGTTCCACTCTGCAGGATTATGACTTGCCGTGATCATCATGCTGCCGGCCACATTCAATTCGCTTGCCATGAGTAGTAAGGTCGGCGTTGGGCAGATCCCGAGGTCCACGACATGACAGCCTGTACTCATCAAACCCGCAATCACCGCATGCCTTGCCATCGCCCCGGATGCCCGTGTATCTCTAGCAATGGCAACACGGATGTCTTCTCTTTGATGACGGTGGCTGTTCTGGACAAACGTGCCAAATGCGGCTGCCATTCGAGCAATATCATGAGGCAGAAAGCATTCGCCAACGATCCCACGAATGCCCGAGGCACTAACAATCCATTCGTTCATTTCTCACCCGTCTACTTGCCGATTCCTGGCATACTCCAGACCGGGGAAGAAGTAATCTCGCGCGACGACTTCCCAGCTCATCCGGGAACCGATCTCATATCCCTGTTGTATCATTGCTTCTATTTGCGTTTCATCTCTCGGCAGACGAACCATGAGTTCTTCTGCAACTTGAAGACTATTGTCTACCTCTATCAGGTCCCGTTCCGCTTGTCCAATGTGCCGCACTGCATCAAGGTCTCTTGGAAATCCGTCAAGGCGTGTGTAATCGGCGATCAGCACATTGCGAACGTCACGTCCTTCGGTGACCTTCTCGACAAACCCTATGCAGCCACACACGTTGCTGATCACACAGATGGCTCCAAAACTCAACGGTTCAACCTGTGCAATCCCAAATGGCTCATAGATAGACTGCCCAAACTCGACGTCGGAGCCCTTGCGGATGTCCATAAACTCCATCGCTTCTGGCATGGCGTTTCCACAGCGTTCCCGACTCCACC
>JAJRTO010000178.1 GCA_024278235.1 Candidatus Poribacteria bacterium | reverse complement strand
CTCGAGTTATACCAGATGCTTCGGCGACGTGATCCTTCCGTGAAGGTCATACTGATAAGTGGCTATCCCCTGGGTGATGAAATGGAGTTCTTACGTTCCGCAAGAATCACAGGCTGGATTCAGAAACCACCTTCGCTTCAGCAACTAGCCGAAGCGGTGCGAAGTGCCATCGATAGTTAGCGACCCGTCAAGTCTGATTCCGTGGTTCTGCCAGGCGGAAGGTCATCCATCCTGCACCAAAGATCATCAGCGAAGCCGTGATAAACACACGTTCAAAAGAAAACAGATCGATCAGCAATCCCAGAAAAGGCGATCCGAATAGGGGAATGGCTTGAAGTAAGCTCAGTACCCCAAGATATTGAGGATGCTTCTCGCGGGGAGCAATCTCCAGCATATAGTTGATCGTGATGCGCCCTGATACCGGTGTGAATCCCAGGAAGGCATACACGATCCAGTAGAAGTGAGCCCCCATCGGGAGCTGACTGATACCGGTTGCCAACAGGGGGACAAAGCCCGCGATGAAGATGAGAAGCCGAAGCACAATACGGTTGCCGTAGCGGTCGGCAACATTCCCCATGATGAAAGAGCCAAGTGCATTGACACTGTTCTGCACGATCAGCAATGTGACGAAGTTGCGCGAGACGATCCCCAGTTTGCGCTTGCCGAAAACTGTGTAGTGTGGGAACAACAGCATCACTACCATATATAGCGAAATGACGACCGCAAGCCTGCGGAACTCCCTGTCATACCGCAACAGCATGATTCCTGAACTCAGGAATTTCAGGAACGACATCTCCTCCCCGGAATAGGCCTCCGGAGGCTCTCGAAAGAACAGTCCCCCCGTTGCTGCTACCGCAAAGAAGCAGCCCGTCGTTGCAAATATCCACACATATTGAGCATTGCCATCCTGGAGCCATCGCGGCATGAGAAACCAGACAGAGGCGATTGCCAGGGTGCAGCCAATGGTATTGGAATAAGCGAGTAACCTACCCCGCTTTTCTGCATGGACCAACTTCCCCTGTAGTGTTCCGTTCGACAGATTGTTGCAGCCATAAGCCAACCAGTGGCAGGCATAAAGTCCGAGGAAAATCCCAGCCATGAGTTCGCCTGACCAGGGCGTTGTACCGAGGACCAATGAAAGCAGCAGCCAGGGAAGTGCAAATCCAAATGCAGAAAGGATGAAGATAATCTTCTTCCTGGGCATCTGAGTCACCTGATGTGCGATCAAAAATTGAGGGAGGCTCTGACTGACACGGGAGATGAGCGGCAAGAGCCCTCGTATGGCACCGGAAGGGGTGAGCGTGTCCAGAAAACCTGGCATGACCACTGTTTCAGTTTTGAAGATCCAACCGACCCGCACCAGGATTTGGTTGATCACAAACACAAAGAAATTGTACTTCTCGTGCTGTTTGATCTGTGTCATTAGAGTCATTGTTACGCCAGGTCTTGCCCAGTCTCATTACTATTCTCGTGAGACGGTATCACACTCGCCACTGAATGTCAACGGTAGAATTCTGGTAAAATGACCCTTGATTCTCCAGTGAAGTTCCGGTAGAATTGCGGAACATGACTAATTTAACGACCTCTCCATATAACTTATGAGTAGATCCATGAAAAACACTGCCATACTTTTGTTCACTGCATTGCTCTTTATCCCTCATCTTGTCACTGCCGACGAGACTCCTATCCAACTGCCTCCTATCTCTGTCACACCGGGACGTTTTGGAATCCACGAAGGAACCACGTTGCTCAACGAACTCTCCCGGGAGGAGATGGAATATCTACCACTCATCGATAATGATGTATTTCGCGCTGCTCAGATCTTTCCCGGGGTGGTATCCAACGACTTCAGCGCACGCTTTGAGGTACGGGGCGGCGAGAAAGATGAAACAGCCGTTCGGCTCGATGGGCTGGAGCTTTACGAACCGTTTCATCTGCAAGATTTCGGCGGAGCGATCTCATCGATTGATCTTGGGATTATCGGAAGAGCTGATCTGCTCACAGGCGGGTTCCCTGCAGAGTATGGCGACCGGATGTCCGCTGTGTACGAGATCACCACGCGGAATGCACGCCGTGATCGAGTGCATGCGAACCTGGGGATCGATCTGCTCAATCTACACGCCATCCTGGAAGGTCCACTGGGCAAGGGATCGTGGTTGTTCTCCGCACGCCGTGGGTACATCGACTGGATCCTCAAACTCATGGGATCGGATGAAGAACTCAATCCCCGTTACACAGATGTCTTTATCAAGCTTGATCAGCCGCTCTCAGATAAAGACACGCTGATACTGGAATCCCTCATCGGGCTGGATGAGAATGAGATTCACGAAGAGGGGACGGATCTGCTCTCGGAGTATCGCAACCGTATTGGCTGGCTTCGATGGCGACGCTTGTGGCAGGAGCAAGTCTTTTCGGATCTCTTTCTGTTTGTGGGACATATGGACCAGGATAAACGCGAAGGCGATTTCCTGAACACTGCATCTGTACCAGCATCGATGGATAAGGAGGGCGAACATGACGAAAGAGTTCTCGACTACATGGGCTGGCAGATGGATGTGAATGCTCGGTGGCATGACAGTCACACCACAAAATGGGGGATCATCTGGCGATGGTCCGACGTCTTCTATGACTATTTCTTTCGAGAAGCAGGGGATGTACAACCCATCCGGAGTCGTGTCGATTCCGATGGCTGGGATTGGGATCTGCGAAGCTACATCCAGGATGAATGGCAGGTCACACAGCAGATCGCATTGAATGCAGGGGTGCGCTGGCTCTACCAGCATGAAAACGCCAGTTCGAGCATCGCGCCTCGCCTTGTATTTGCCATCCGTCCGAACCCAAACTGGATCCTGCGCGCTGCATGGGGGATCTATCACCAGCCTGTGGATCGACTCCATCTACCTGTGGAGTCGGGACAGCCTTATGTCGACAGACCGGAGGAAGCGGAGCACTGGATCTTTAGCGCAGAGTACCAACCTACCGAGGAGATGTTCTTGCGCGTCGAAGGATACTATAAGCCGATGGATCATCTGGTCGGCTTTATTCGAGATGCCGGGCGTAAGAGTCAACAGTTTCTCATACCGGACCGAGGAAAAGCCTGGGGAGCGGAACTCTTTGGAATTCGCAGATTCTCGGAGCAATTCTCCGTGAGCCTGGGTTACGCTTATTCGGTTGCTCAAGCCTCCATAGGTGATCAGACATTCAATAGGGATTCTGACCAACGCCACAGTTTCTCTTTGATAGGGCATTATGCCCTTTCCGATACGACATCACTCTACTTCAACTGGCGATTCCATACAGGAACCCCCTATACAGAGGCACAGTACCGGTTGGAAGATGATCGCTGGATCAAGAGTTATGGTGAGATCAACGGTAATCGGCTGCCACCCTATCATAGCCTGGATGTACGCCTCACAAAGGAGGCGACCTACCGACGATGGCATCTCCAATGGTACCTCCAGATCCTCAATCTCTATAATCGCAATAATCTACATGAATACTCTTACGAGGAGATTCTGAGTTTATCAGGCGAGGTTCAGGGATATGAGAAAGTGGAAGAGCCTCTATTACCGATTGTACCGACGCTTGGCGTTAATGTTACCTTCTAGAACGAAAAAAGAGCATCACCATACGATAAGATACGAATGATGATGCTCATTCTTCTGGATTGAGTCTAGGAAGATGCCCTGTTATAGATCGTTGAGGTCATCATCTTCATTAGATTCAATTACCATTTCCAGATCCAAATCAGCGACCCAGTCATCGATTACATCGAGTTCTTCGGCCAAGTCATTGAGGATGTCCAAGACATTGTCAGCTATCATTGCAAGAGCGGGCAGCATAATACCGATGAACAGAGCCCCCATGACAGCATACTCAATAATCAATAGACCCTTCTCCTTGCCGAGTAACCTCTTCGCGAACATATCATCTCCTCCTTGCTATGCTCAACTGGATATGTATGTCTTTACTATATACTTCCGTGTTAAAGCCAGACATTTAGATGATGTGTTGATATGGGGGATTCGCAATTCCTGTGCCTACATATATGGGTTTGATCCACGCATTGGATTCCGCTATATATGTGGGTTTGTGCAACCTTTTTTGTGAGTTCGATTGCCAAATATTACCTGGGGTATGCAAAAACTTGCGTTCTTTGTGCAGCGCATTGCCCAGTTCACGCACACGTTTGCAGAGAGTATGATATTTTTTCGCGTAGGGCCTTTTAGTGGTGACTCGTACTTTCTGTTGCAAGCTCCTTGAACAAGGAAAAGAGGAAACATGTATCCCAAGATTATTGAATTTGGACCTTTTGAGATTTTCGGTCGCGTTGTTGGACCATTAGGTAT
>JAJRTO010000177.1 GCA_024278235.1 Candidatus Poribacteria bacterium | reverse complement strand
TATGCTCCCGATGAAACGGACTGGTCTGTGATGCCGTGGGAAGAACTGCGGAGCATGTACAATGAATATGCAACCACCCGTTCCAGTAAGTTTGAAGTGTACCGTTTCCGTCTGATCGACAGGAACCGGTTGCCGCGTTAAGATCTGTCCTTCGTTATCTTTCGTAGCCGCTGGATGGATTCTGGTCCCCCGATCACGAACAACACGTCATCCGCTTCAAGAACAAGATCTGCTCGTGGATTGTAAACGAACTCCCCGGTTGGTCCCCGCCTCAGAGCCACTATCCGTAATCCTGTTTCCTCCCAGATCTGAGATTCACTGATTGGCTTACCGATCACCCGGCTTCCAGAACGAACGGTAGCCTCCTCAAACCGGGTTGCCCCCCCCTCACGGAGCATCAGGTCGAGAAAACTCACAACCTGTGGGCGGAGTGCCAGCGAAGCAATTCGCAGTCCGCCGATAGCCTCAGGGGAAACAGCTTCGTCAGCGCCCGCCATCATGATCTTTTGCCGTGAAGCATCCACATCCACCACCTTGGCGATAATCCGGAGATCCGGATTGAGGCGCCGTGCCGAAAGCACGACGAACAGATTGTCCTTATCGAGAGATAACGTCGTGATCAACATGCATGCGTTTCCGATACCGGCCTGCTGAAGAACACGATCATCAGTCGCGTCACCCTGAACGTACAAAAACGAGCACTCCTCCAGTAACTCCCGAATGCGTTCTTCATCAGATTCAACGACCACAAAGTCCCACCCTGTCTTCTGAAACTCATCGATCACATAGTGCCCTGTATCTCCTGCCCCACAGATAATACAGTGATTGGACAGTCGAGTAATCTGCTTGTCCATCCGTTTCCTCCTGAAAGCATTACTGAAGTGTCCCTCGACGATGAAGCTGGTCACAGCGGCAAGTGCATAAGTAAACGTACCAATACCGAGGAGTAATAGGATAAGCGTAAAGATTTTGGCTGGCACGGAGATTTCATAATCCGAGTAACCCACAGTTGTCAGTGTAATGGAGGTCATGAAAAGGGCATCGAGAAATGACCAGCCGGGTTCCAGTATGACATAGCCCGAAATGCCAACACAGCAGATGGCCACCATCAACAACACTGCGAGTAACAGTCTCTTCGTTGCATTTCTATCTTGCATAGGATCTTGCCAATCCCATCCTTGCTCAGGTTGGGATATTGTAATCGCCCGGGCATGAAATATCAAGCGCAATAAGTTTCTACTTGTGGTGATTTCTCAGGTGATATATACTCAGTACATCACAAAGGCTCCCGTTGGATTGTCCAATCCAGCGAAAAAGTCGGGAGGTGACCATCCCGATTGAGCGAGTTTGAGATTTACTGACACTGAAAATAGGAGAGAGATGGCAGATGATACCACTCTATCAACAGTACAATTCACTTGGTGATATGTTACAGAGATCTGCGCAGACCCGGGATGACAAACCGGCCGTTATCTTTCAGGGGCAACCAACTCCCTATAAAGCGTTGGATCAGCTCTCGAACCAGATCGCGAACGCACTCAAGAAAGCTGGAATCCAGAAAGACGACCGCGTGGGGCTTTACTGCATCAATTCGCCCTGGTTTGTAGCCGCCTATTTTGGCATTGTCAAACTTGGGGCAACCGTGGTTCCCATCAACCTGTTGCTCAATGCCGAAGAGGTGCAATATATCCTCACCAACTCGGAGACAAAAGCACTGATTTACTTTGACGCTTTCGAACCGAACGTTGCAGCCGTCAAGGATCATCTTCCTGAACTGAGGCATCTCATCGTGGTAGGAAAACCGGGGGATTTGGAGGCACGTAGCCTGACGGAGATCACGGCTCAGGAAGATCCGACCTTTGAGATCCCTGTATTGGATCAGAAGGAAGATGTCGCGGCTATTCTGTATACGTCAGGAACAACCGGCCAACCCAAAGGGGCGATGCTCACTCACCGGAATCTGCTTTACAATGTGAACTCCGTGATACGGACACTCGACTTGCGCGAAGACGATGTCTTTTTGACCGTGCTTCCCATGTTTCACTCCTTCGCAGCAACAGGGTGCATGCTTACCCCGGTCTCGTTGGGAGCGACTATCGCTGCGGTGCCCCGGTTCCTACCCGATGAAGTGACGCAGGTGATTGCTGAAACTAAGTCCACGATTTTCATGGGTGTCCCCTCCATGTATACGATCTTCGCTAACATCCCTGAGGATCGTCAACCCGATCTGTCATCTCTCCGCTTCTGTATCTCCGGTGGCGCGGCTTTGCCCGTGGAGGTGATGAAGCGTTTCGAGGAAAAGTATGATGTTCCCATCTGTGAGGGGGATGGCCCCACAGAATGCTCCCCCGTCACCTGTGTAAATCCGATTGATGGTGAACGTAAACCGGGGTCCATTGGGCCGCCTATTCTCGGCGTCGAAATGAAAATCGTGGACGAGAAAGGCGACGAGCTGCCCACAGGTGAGATCGGCGAGATTGTGGTCCGGGGTGAAAGTGTGATGAAGGGCTATTTCAAGCGACCGGAGGAGACAGCAGAAGTCTTCTTTGGGGAATGGTATCGTACCGGTGACATGGGTTACGTGGATGATGACGGCTACTTCTATATCGTGGATCGCAAGAAGGATATGATCATCGTCAATGGGATGAACGTGTATCCCCGGATGATCGAGGAAGTGATCTACCGCCATCCCGCAATCGCTGAGGTGGCTGTCGTACCGGAACCCCATGCCCTGCACGGGGAGGTCCCCCGGGCTGTCATCGTCCTCAGGACGGGAACACGCGCGACGAAGCAGGAGATCTTACTGCTCTGCCGCCAGCATCTGGGACGTCATCAGGTTCGACGCGTCGTGGAGTTTGTTGCAGAACTTCCCAAGACGCCAACGGGCAAGATTCTCAAGCGCGCTCTGTTCCGGAAAGGTGAGGTGGAACGGGGCGTGGCTGGAAGCTTATCATAAACGAGCGTTGTCCTAACAGCGATATCGGCGTGATCTTCCGGATTTTCCAGTGAGTATCTTTGATTGCAGCTACCAGTCGTTGCTTGTCGGATACCAATAGAACGATGCGTCCATCCGGACGGACGATGCATCTGGCTTGACGAAGAAAATCGCTGTAAAATGCGGGATAGGGAAGTGCGATCTGCTTGCCGAATGGAAGATTGCACACGATCCTATCCACAGAGCGTTCTTCCAGAGGCAATTCAAGTGCGTTCCACCAAAATAGTGCGAACGGTTCATATCGCAGTCCAATATTTGCCCTGGTAGCCTGGACTGCGCGCCACTCAATATCCCCCCCCAACAAGTACCGATACGATCTGCTATGAGCGCGTTCTAAGAGTATCGTTCCTGCGCCACACATCGGATCGAGAAAAACATCATCCGGGGATGATTGACTCTCCTGCACCATTGCGTAGGCGACCGTGGGACGTAACGATGCCGGTAGATGCACATGTTTTTCGCCATGCTGCCGAAATCGCTCATCGGTCAGTTTCCATAGGAGATAGGCACTTTCCTCCTGGATTTCGATACGAATTTCAACGTGAGGATGGCTTTTGTCCAGCCGGCAACGCAGATCATGCCTTGATAGTAACCCATGTTCCACGGCATACTGAGCGTCCACTCGTCGGAAGTTGTGGCGTCCTCGCATACTTGCCCGAACACGGATTCGCAGTGGTCCACGCCAGCGTAAACCCATCTGTTGAGCAATGGTGGCCGCCTGGCGGTAGTCAAACGCCCGAGCCGCTGTTGTGATACGTCGTAGTTGAGTTCGGCTCCGACTGACATCCTCCAGGTATCGCAGACAGAGATAAACTTCCTCGACACTGCGCAATTGGAGTAATGGTTTGGGATTTCCGGGGCAGCGGAATACGATATGTTCCTTGCCCTGATCCAGGACACCTATATCATTGAGCTTCTGCTCAATCTCAGCATGCACGAAACGTTGAAGCCCACCTACAAAACGAGCAAAGTAAATCGGCAATAGGATGAAACCTCCTCACTACGCATACCAGTTGAGTCAAGCAGCATCCGTGGGTAGACCTGAAGGTAAGACCGCCAATGATGTGAACGACCGATCTCGGCCGATATCCCTTCCAGCGTCATTTTCCCTGCCTCCATCTGGAATCTTATGGAAGCCACCTTTCTATTCATGCTTGTCTGAGCGAGTTCCAGTGCCCATAATAATGTCTCTCGGTTCACTGTGACTCTCAATGGTGGTTTCGGATCCGGGAGGATCGAGAGATAGTCTGGGAAATCGCCTCTCGGCTGACACCACAAATGGAATCTGTCACACTCAAATTCCAGATTTTCCTCACCAAAGCGCAGGCGACACATTGGGGGATTGAGTAATTCTATCACATCCACCAACTTTGCGCAAGCTGGATACGGTATCGCGCGCATGGGGAACGGTGTCTCGTCACTTCTAGGTTCTCCTGGCGATACAAGGGTAACCATGGCCAGACGACGACCATCAGTCGTAACGATTCTGTCCTGCGCCTCATGTCGATGAAGAAGTACTCCATATAGGAATTTTCTCTCTTCGCCTGATGACTGCCGTATCGCGAGGAACACATACCTCAGTCCTTGACTAAGTTGATCTGCCAGTAATCGCATGACGTCCCCTGCGGTCTCATCATCCAGTGAGATCATGTTCACGCGCCGTTGTCTCCGCATGGTATCCACACATAGGCGGTAGGCGATATGGAATAGCCACGAGCGGACTCGGTCCGGTTGGAGTCGTTGCGACCAGCCGTGATAGGCGCGGACAAATGTCTCAGCAGGATCGGAAGGCGATACAGGAAATCACGCAAAGAGGAAATTTTAACTGTATTCCGTATGAGGTTGCCCTGGCCGGCATGGCCGTTGAGATTGACGCATCCCACACTGTTTTGATATGATCGTTACCTACGTATGCAACCTACTACTATAAGGTGAAACGGTGGAGGCTCATACGGGAAAGGATCCTGCATCGATGATAACTATGAATATCAAGGACAGCGGATACCGAGGTATCTGGTACATGAACCAGCCATCTCATGACGAATATGTCTACAAATACAGTGGTGGCCTGGGAACTTACTGTGCCAAGCACCGGCCGTTTGCCGTTTATTGCGAGGAAGCGCGGAAGACATTTTTCTGTTTTGGCGGAACCACCACGGATAGCAATCGGAAACTGATTCACGAGGTCTCTTACTATGACCATCGAACCGGCACCGTACCACGCCCCACGATA
>JAJRTO010000176.1 GCA_024278235.1 Candidatus Poribacteria bacterium | reverse complement strand
CCTTGTTAAATTGACTTTTGACACCGCAGATCCCAACATCGATCCTCGGCGTCTGGTAACGATCATTCGTGAAGATCCTCGATTGAGACTTGCCCCGCCAGTGCGTCTGATGATGGATGTGAGTGGTCTGGACGAATTACCGTTGTTGGCAGCGATCAAGGAACTGCTGCGAAAACTGAAGAACCAGCAGTAATCAACCCAAACAGTAATCAACCTAAATGGAAAGTGATTCAGGAGGAAGTATCTATGAGAGGAACAAGGATACTATTTGCTTGGACGATCGTTATTGGAATATCCCTGATGCTCGGTTGCAGTAACCGAATCGCAAATGCTGAAGGAACCGTTCTCGCTGAATATGAAATTGGGGGAAAGCAGAAGATCACCCTTGAGGAACTCGAACAGGAAATCGCAGAACTCCCCAAATACAAACAGCGCAAATACGAAGACCGTGAGGGAAAAGCAGAATATCTGGAGCTGATGGCCGAAAGCCGCATTATTCTCGAAGAGGCCAAGAAGCTTAAGCTGGATGAGGATCCTGAGATTCTCAAGAAAGTTGAGGAGTATCTGCATCAACTGATGGTCGAGAAGATCACCGAGATGGAAGTGGACAACAAAATCAAACCGGTGACAGAAGAAGACAAGCGCGCTTACTATGAGGAACACAAGGAAGAATACGTTGAGCCGGAGCAGGTGCGTCTGACATGTATCATGTCTGAAGAAGATGAGGAACAGGCAAACGAATGGTACAAACAGATTCAGGAAGGGAAAGATATCGCTGAACTGGCCAAGGAACTGAGTGAGATGGGGAAAAATGTCGGTCCCGGTGCGCGCACTGGAGATACAGGTTTCTTCACTCAGAAGGCATTTCCCGCTGCACAGGCATTCAACGACGCCGCTTTTGCCCTCAAGGTAGGGGAGATGTATCCTGGTGTCTTCGCACTGGATGTCCAGGGGACGAACTACTATGCGATCTTCCGGCTGGAGGAGCGCAAAGCAGAAAGGCAAAAGGAATTTGATGAGGAAGATGTCCAGAAGGACATCCAACGTAAACTGGAAAAGGCAAACAAGAAGGAACGCATGGATACATGGGTTGCCGGTATGCGTCAGAATGCCAAACTAAAACTGTATCCTGAACTTATCCCAGCTCCTCCCGAAGAGGAACCCAGCGAGGTGGACACCGGAGGAAGTGACACCAAGAGCAGCGAGATGAAAGGGAGTGAAACGAAAGAGAGTGAGGGTAAGAAAGCGGAGATGAAAGAAAGCGATACCAAAGGAAGCGATACGAAGAACAATGACACCAAAGGGAGTGACACTAAAAGCAATGAGATGAAAGGGAGTGAAACGAAAGGGAGCGAGAGCAAATAATCTCAGTACCTCACATTTTCGCCGTAGGAGCGTCTTCCTGGACGCGATCATCGTGGCCGGGAGGCCACTCCTACCATAGAATTGTGATCTACTGAATCTCGTTTCTGCTTAGAATGAATGGTGAATAAAGAGTGGAGAAATCTCTTCATTCTTTATTCGCCGTTCTCGCATTTCCTTATCAGCTCATCGCTCCATTGACCTATCGATTTGTTGTGAAAGCGAGGTGCTGCATTCTGTACGGAACGTGGGCGAAATCAATTGTCTTCTTGGCGGTTTTGATGATCTGCGTGTTGGGGTTGAACGGGTATGCTTCTGCCCGTATCGTAGACCGAATTATCGCATACATCAATGACGATATCATTACGCAGCATGAATTAGAGGGAAGGATCGAGGAACGCGTTCTTGAATTACAGCAAGTTTACCGATTCTCTCAGCAGGAGGCAGAACAGCGAGGTGAACAGGAAAGAGAGAAACTGTTGGATCAGATGATCCGCGAGAAATTGCTGTATCAGGAAGCCCAACGCCGTCAGATCGAAGTGAGTGAAACGGACGTTGATCAATATATCAATACCTTCAAGCAGAATGCGGGCATTGAATCTGATGAGCAACTACGTGAAGAACTCAAGCGCAGAGAACTCACGCTTGAGAGCTTTCGCGAGCAAGCGCGGCAGAACCTGATGGCACAGAGTCTTGTATGGCAAGAAGTCGTACCTAAGTTGAGCGTGACGGATGCTGAGATTGATCGATTCTTCGAGGAGAACCGTTCTGAGTTTCCAGCTAAATTAGATGATGTAACGTTAAGGCATATTTTCATCGCATACCATCCAACCGAGAAAGATATTGAAGAGACGCGTGCTGAAGCAATACGGATTCTCAATCTAGCCCGACAACCGGATGCTGACTTTGCTGAACTTGTACGTAAATATTCACGGAACCCCCAGACCCGTGAGCGTAATGGAAGGTTGGATCTGCTGCCGGAACAGCTTGAGGAGTTTCCCGAAGATTTCCGAAATGTTGTCAATGCCCTCCAGCCAAACGAAATCGGCGGGCCTGCCAGGACGGATAATGGTTTTCACATCGTTCGCCTTGAAGCGCGGGGTGAGGATGCGATTCAACTACGGCACATCTTTCTTCCGTTCACCGTCGGGGAGGAAGCCAAAGATGCTGCTCGAGAACGCGCTGAAGTCGTCCGGAGCCGTCTTGAAGCGGGTGACGATTTTGCCACAGTAGCTCAGGAGCTTTCTGAAGATAAAGAAACGAAGGATACCGGTGGGGAACTCGGCACACGAAACCTGGCTGAATTTCCACCTGAGATCCGCCAAGTTCTTGAAGCGTTGTCTGCGGGAGAAAGCAGTACGCCTATTTCGACGGACTTTGGAATCCATATCTTCCAGCTTGATAGTCGTCAAGCTGCAACATTGTCCCTCGAAGAACGAGAGCAGGTTCGAGCGCTGCTACGTCAGAGAAAGTTCGAGGCGAAATGGCAGGACTATACCGAGAAACTCAAGAGCCGTTCTTTTGTCAAGGTCAAACTCCCATAGAATCGACGAATTTCGCATATCCGATTGCAGATGACAGCTTGCGGAATACGGAATGAAAGAAACTCAATCCAGAATCTGCAACCAGCCTACCGAAACTTGTCGAAGCGTCATCCGGTGCTCGTCTATTCGCCCTGCCCATCCATTCATTCGATCATTCGTTTACTCGCTTATTTGCCTCTTATACTTGTCCGGGTTCCTCCGGGCCGAAACTCCTCCAGCCCCTGTTGATCTGCCCCCTGAACCGACCGATGCATCCCTCTCCGACATATCAGAGGAACTTGTATCGATTGAGGAGATCGATCTCAACACCCCTCCCCCGGAGGGGCAAGTCATCGGAACGGCGGATGAGGTAACCTGGAACGATCAGATCGCTCAACTTCATGGGAGCGCGGTACTCCGTTATGAAGATATTGTCCTGATTGCGGATACCATCTGGGCCGACATGGACGGCAAAATGATCCGTGCCCAGGGATCGGTCCATCTTCGTGTGGGAAATGAGGAAACGTATGCAGATCAACTCATATACAATCTTGAGACAAGACAAGGAATTGTTCGTGAAGGGATAGCGTACACAGAACCGTGGTACTACCAGGGCAGCGAGGTGTTAAAGGTAGATGACGATGAATCGCTCATAAAGGGCGGCTCACTGACGACTTGCTCGCTCAAGTATCCTCACTTCTATTTCTCAGCTTCTCGGATTGTCATCCATGTTGATAAAGAGATGGTCGCTAAGCATGTTGTCCTCAAGGTAGGTGGCGTTCCTCTGCTCTATCTGCCGGTCTATCGTCGAGATCTGCGGAAAGCAAAACGTGCGAGAATCGTTGTCCGCCTCGGAACGGATAGCTACCAGGGGCATTTCATGAATATCGTTTTGCCACTGATTCGGCGTCCTCGTTTCAAATCGGAACTCCTCTACGATTACACGTCCCGACGTGGTTCAGGTGTCGGTAACGAAACCAGGTACAATGTACGTGACGTGCGATTCAAGGAAATCCGTTTCAATATCCCTGAAGATGCCACAGCCACACAGAAGCGTGAGATCCAGCAGCGTGCTCAGGAAATGCTGCGCCGGCTCAAGGGGGAATACAACAAGATCTACTTACAGCGTATCTTCCTGAAATACCCCCTCCAGGAGGACGATATTCAGCGGGCTCGTCAACGGGCTGAGGAAGTCCATGCGCTCACAGTGGCAGAAGGTGCAGATTTTGCGGAGCTGGCCAGAACCCATTCTGATGATAATCAGACGAAATATCAAGGTGGCGAGCTTGGTCTGATCATGAAAGGCGAGGGGAAACTCGATCCGGCCGTCGAGGAAATCGCCTTCCGGTTATCTCCTGGTGAGATCAGTCCTATTATAGAGACAGACAAAGGCTATGTGATCGTGACCGTAGATCAAGTACTCGACGAATATGGTGTGCATGAGATCGCCCTCCGCCAGATCTTGTTCGCCGTGCAGCCAAGCGACGAAACCAAGCAAGTCATTCAGGATCAAGCAGATCAACTGCTCAGCCAGCTCAAGGATGGATCCGATTTCGCGGACCTTGCGAATCAGTATACGGATGAACCTGGCATCCAGGATGGCGATGTTGGTTGGATCGGTATCAATGAGTTACCCAGTTCCCAGCGTTATGCGTTGAGACGCCTCGAACCCGGAAATCTCAGCAATGTGCTCCGTAGCGAAGAAGGCGTTTACATCTGTAAAATCCTTGATAAGGAACCAACCCCCACCTTTGAGGAAATTGCCCGTGAATTCTCAGAAGGTGAAACGGCAGATCAGGGCGGAGACGTGGGATACCGGGGCCCGTGGGAAGATCCGCCTGAAGTTGCCCGAGAAGCCCAGCGGCTTGATACCGGTGAGGTGAGTCGAGTCATTGGAACGGAATCGGATTATCGCATCATCAAAGTGGAGCAGAAGCGCACGTACGGGGGCCGCCTGAATATGTACCGTGGTGACCTGTTTTCCTTCTCACGAGAGAATCCCAGTGATATTGGTGACCAATGGGACATCAGTTACCAGCATCGACATCTCTTCTACACCCCGTGGGACAATCGTCAAGCCAGTCGAAATGGGCTCACGATGGTCAACCGCTTCTCATTTGTTGACCGCCGTTACGCAGAGGGAGCTTTTGGGACGCCTCGATCGGATCTGCGGCTATTCACGTTGTTCTCATGGGGATCCGCCGTTTCAGCACAGGAGGATTCAGATCGTATCATCCAGGTCCGAATAGAAGGTGACCTGTACGAGATAACGGCGGCGCAGTTCGCAGCACTCGAAGATTCCGGGGAAAAGTATGAACTGGTATCCGGAGCACGCCCCCAGTTGACATTCGATGCCAACATATTCAGCACATTGACAGTGGACAAGAGTTTCGATCTGCTTGGAGACGAAGGGAGTTTCAGTACTCAGAAACTACCGGAATTGGATATCCGTTGGTCTGGTATGCGTGTGAATCGATTGCCTTTCCTGAAGCAAATCGATAAGACCTTACAGAAAGCTGCCACTGCGATCCACACAGACAGTTTTCCTCTGCTGGCAGTTCCAACTCTTGAGCATATGCGCCTGGATATCGATACGAAGATTGGAAACTATCTGCGTGATCGCTATGCAGAGGAGGAGAATATCTATCTGCAATCGATGAGTACAGGGCTTGATTTGCAGAAACAGGGCACCATGGTGGTATTGCCAAACCGTGAGATCAACCTGGATCTGCGCGGAATTGGGCAACTCGTCTGGCACAGTAAAAATATGGATCAAGAACGCAATATCTGGAAGTTCGTCTTCCGCACCAATTCATCCATCAGCAACAGGCTCTTCCGAGTCTACAATGCATCTTTCATCCCCGGCATCAGCCGTGTCCGTCACCAGATGGACACGATAGTACGATTTGATTTCACACCACCCGTAGCGAGGGAGGATCGTCTTTATCCTTTTGGCCCGACAGCCTATTACGTGGATCAGAAAAGGCTGAGCATGAACTTCACGACAAAGCTTGATGTGAAGCCAAAACGGGCAGGTAGGCGAGGGTACACCTTACTGAATTTTGATACCCGTGGTGCACGGGATTTTACACAACAGGACTATCTGAACAGGCGAGAGTATGACCATATCTTGAGTCGCCTCACGATCACTCCATTCGCAGATCGACGTGTCCAAATGACGTTCACAAGTCGGCATGATCCTAATCTGCGTGATGGGGAGAGATTCAAACAGATCGGTTTCTCCTCTAGCGTTCGATACAATCATCCGGATCGCATTTGGGGGATAAGTGTCGGAAATCAGTTCCATAAATTGACGCGTACGGCTTCTCGCCGCCTGACTTTCGGGGTTGACTGGCGACCCAATCGACTGTTTCAGGTGGATCTTAATTTCATCTATGACTGGAGCCAGGAATCGTGGTATTCGCAAACAGTGACCATTCGACGAAATCTGCATGACTGGGATCTGCGCATCAGTTGGCGGCGTATCGGCATTCAGAATACTCGCAAGGATTTCACATTCCAGATCAATCTCATCGCCGATCCTTCAGCGACCATAGGCGTGGGTTACGATGCCGTGACGGACTCTTGGGGAGTGCGTAGCTTGCCTGTGGGAGTGCCCTACGGCGGCTTCGGCACCGGAAGATTGGGGAGATCGTACTTCTAAGGATTGATTGCCTGTGGAGCATGTGCTATAATACCTTTACATACGTTCGGCAGATGAATTGGGGAAGGAGGTGTATGCATGGGTCGTAGTAAGAGTGGACTTGTCCGACGCAGGACGCAAATTCGGCATCGTCAGAAGAGACGTCTGAAAGCCAAGAAGAAAGCGCTTCGTGAACTTCTCAGCAAGAAACCAGCATCTGAGTAGAATAGATGGCAGGGGATTTTAGTTGAAATCTCACAAGTTCTATGCTATAGTGTGGCATCTGGCCGTGTGAAAGGTAGGAACGATCCCCATTGCATAAAGGAGTGTTGGATGATGAAGAAATGGTTTGCTTGGCTGTGTCTCATTAGTCTGGCGTCAGTTGGTTTTCTGGGTTGTGGTGGCAACAAACCGATCATCGATTTGAACGAGCCACAGTATGCTAAGATAGCTATTGCCCCCTTTGCTGTTGATAAAGGTGCGGAGGACATGGCTCGTCTGGTACAGGATCTAGGGACAAGCCTCTCTCTGGCTGTTGAGGACAAAGAGTGGATCTATGATCAGTCGGAGCAACTCGCGCCGATAGGCAATGCGTTGAAGAACGACAAACTGACCGCGGAGGAAATCTTTATTGATCCCGCACTGGCGACAAAAGTTGGAAGCAATGTTGGTGCTGATCTGATCCTGGTGGGTAAGATTGGTAAACCGAGGATTCAAACAAAGGTAGATCCGAACATTTACTATGACAAAAGTACAGCCTTCGTCACTGGTACAGCTCAGCGATTTGTCTTGATCATTCAATCGGGGATTGAGGAGGTCGACCTGAAGCTGGTGGATGTCAAAACAGGGGAGGTTTCCTGGGAAGGCTCGATCAAAGGGTATATCAAGTATTTCCGCGAGTTCATGCAGCAGGATCCAGCGAAAGATTATGCTCGTATTCCAGAGGGACAGCTCAAAGCGGATCTACGTACACATATGCTCAAACAGATCCAGGCAACGTTATTCCCTGCCCAGTTCTCGAAAATCTCGCTTCCCGAAATTTTGGCCAAACCCAAGCGGCCGCTTATACGTTCCGGCGGCAAACCTCTGCTATTCTAACTGTATCAATCACATTGGATGGACGATCACTGGATCATGTACTCCCGCAGGATTGCCAAATCCTCCGTTGACAATCTGGACTCAGCCATCCAGCCCGAACAGAAATGGGTAATACCGTAACTTGAGCGACGGAAGTTCCTATGGCCTTCTATCGGTTCATAGGAACTTCTGTGAATCTAGAAGCCGTATCGATCTCTGATGTTTCTTCCATCTCTGATGTTTCTTCCATCTCTGATGTTTCTTCCATCTCTGAT
>JAJRTO010000175.1 GCA_024278235.1 Candidatus Poribacteria bacterium | reverse complement strand
TAGACAAGCTAAGAGAGGAAAAATCATGCGCGTTGGAATGGTCTATGGACCTCAGAAACTGGGGGTTGAGGAAGTTGAGATGCCCTCCGTTGGCCCTCGAGATGTCCTGGTTCGTGTGAAAGCGGCCGGGATTTGTGGGAGCGATCTACACTACCACCGCCGCTCAGAAAATCCGCCCGTGCGACGCAGGGCCGGAGGGCACGAACTCAGTGGAGAAGTCGTTGAAGTTGGTGCGGAAGTAGCTCACGTTTCCCCAGGGGATCGGATAGGCATTGAACCACTTGCTGGCTGTGGAAGCTGCCGTTTCTGCCGAGCCGGCAACTACCATCTCTGTCACAGCTTGACGCACCCCGGGGGTGGGTTTGGCGAATACACGGTTGCTGATGCGGAGAACATCTTCAAACTCCCGGACAGTATCTCGGATGAAGCCGCATCGATCCTCGACTGCATTGCAGTGGGTGTCCATGCCGTTCAGCGTGCCAAGACCGAAGCGACAGATACGGCCGTCGTGCTGGGAGATGCAGCGATTGGTATCTCCACGATGCAGGTTGCGAAAGCCAACGGAGCCCGGCGCGTTGGGATCATCGGTCATCATGATGCCGCCCTGGAGATTGCTCGCTCGGTGGGAGCCGATTTTGCCATCAACAGTAAGAATGAGTCGGCGGTGGAAGCCGTGATGGATTACACAAACAGCGATGGCGCCGATGTTATCTACGAGAGTGTGGGCGGAAATTCGACATCTCTCACGGAAGCTACACAGATGGTTCGGCCCGGAGGGATCATCACGGTCATCGGTAGCTTTACATCGACGCCACCAATCGATCTGCGACGACTCCTGCGATACGAAGCGGACGTTCGTTTCGCCTGGAGCTATGCCATGTGGGATGGTATCCCTGAATTTCAGATCTCAATCGACATGTTAGCGGATGGACGGGTCAACTCAGAGGCGATGATCACCCATCGCTATCCCCTCGACCAGATCCAGCAGGCATTTGACGCAGCACTTGATAAGTACGCATCGGGAGCTGTGAAGGTTCTGGTGATACCGTAACAGGCGGACACTAAAACGCCTGGAATTTTTCTTTCCGGGCATTGCAGATAGGGCAGCGGTCGGGAGCTTCCCCTTCCAGCGTGTAACCGCAAATCTCACAAACCTGGACGGTGTCAAGTTCAACGTCGCTGCCATCCTCCACGGACGTCTTGGCATCCTGGTAGAACTGCATGTGTTCCTTTTCTGCTGCCAATGCTCCCTGGATATTCCTCAACGCTTGTTTGGCTTCCTGAAGTTGGGCCACCACCTCATAGGCGGGATACATCTCGGTCACTTCAAAGGTCTCACCTTCAAGAGCAGCGGCGAGGTTTTCCGCCGTCGCCCCAATACCGTTCAAGCTGCGTAGATGATTCTCTGCATGCACCCGTTCGGCAAAGGAAATGGCGCGGAAGAGTCGAGCGACGTTGTCAAATCCATCACGTTCCGCTCGATCTGCAAAGATCTGATACTTCATATGCGCTTGGCTTTCGCCCGCAAAGGCGTCCTGAATGTTGTTTTCGGTCATTTTCATGGGTGTAAATCCTTCCTTGTTTGGTCATCTACGACCGGATAAGATACGTTGCCTTTCACGTCTCGCAAGTTCAATACTCCAATCCTACAGGCGTTCACGACGGGTCATTAAAATTTCTCCCAGTGGATAACCTCTTCCAGGGAGCGTTTACGGGGATGATGCTCTTCGGCAGCATAACCGACAGCGATGTTACTGACAAGGAGATAATCGTCTGGTGCCCCGACCAGATCGAGGATCTTGCGAGCATATTCTTTCTTGTCGCCGGCAACCCAGCAGGACCCCAATCCATGCGCTTTTGCTGCCAGCAGGATGTTCTGTGTGGCGGCAGAGCCGTCTTCCAGATAGTATTTCGTCCGTTTTGCACAGACCAGGATGCATGCACCCGCTTGGGCGATGAATTTACCGTAATCTGCGATTTCTGCTATCTTCAGACGGGTCTCCGCATCCGTTATCACAATGAAATCACAAGGCTGGACATTCACGCCGGATGGAGCAAGTCGGGCACAATCAATGAGATCTTCCAGGATCTCCTTCGGAACAGGTTTCTCCTCATAGGAACGAATGCTACGACGGGTTTTGATCACTTCGATAGCGTCCATGATGCCTCCTAGACCTTGCACAAATCAAAGGTTGTCTTCAACGCCTCTATCGGGTCTCCTTTGGGGATGAATTCATGACCGACAAAACCGGAATAGTCGGTTCCGGCAATCGCTTGCATGATCGGTGGATAGTAGATCTCCTGCGTTTCATCCATGTCGTTGCGGCCCGGATTTCCTGCCGTGTGGAAATGCCCGATATACTCGATATTGTCCTGGATCGTGCGGATGAGATCGCCTTCCATGATCTGCATGTGGTAGACGTCGTAGAGCAGCTTGACGGCAGGGGAACCCACGGCTTTACACACTTCTACTCCCCAGACCGTGTGATCGCATTGATAATCGGGATGATCCACCTTGCTGTTGAGCAGTTCGACGCAGAGGGTGATCCCTTTTTCTTCCGCTGTCTTGGCGACTCGGCGGAGTCCTTCTGCCGTGATCTCGACGCCCGCATCGTCCGGAAGCCCGTTACGGTTTCCTGAGAAGCAGATGAGACTGGGAATTTCATATTCGACTGCAAGTTCGATGTTCTTCTGCAGTTCATCCTCGATGCGATCGTGATTCTCACGCTTGTTCAGTCCATCTGTCAGTGTACCATGACCGCCAATGATCGCGACCTTCATACCGTGGTCACGGATGACATTCCAATATTCCTGGGGCGACATCTCAACAGAATCATATCCTATCTTCGCGGACCGTTTGATCAGTTCTACCGCATCCATATCCCCCCGATAAAAGCACCACCATACAACGGATTGTTTGATAGCATTCACAGCAATCTCCTTATGATATTGAGTTCACGTCTTCTACGCTCACGTGAAGTAGCGTCATTTCAGTAGCTAACGTTTTTTCAAATCCCTGCAACGACGACATGAAGGCGAGAAGAGGGGAAGGCGGGAAGGCGTGAAAACGTGCCAATTCCCACTTTCTCATCTTCCCGTCTTCTGTGATTTCGGTACCTGCTTACAAAAGTGTTACCTACTGAAGTAGCGTCATTATAGATCACATGACCATCGTCGTCAAGAGATGAAATCACCCCCATTGCGGTTTCAAATTGCAACTTGCGCAGGAACGAGGACGTTCAACGCAGAGAGATGTGTATCTGGAAAAGAGCAGAGCTGGACGAAACAGCTGTATTTCTGTTGCATGGGATATAAAAAGCATGTAAAATAACCTATGTTGACTCATCAGAAGAGCAACGACAGACATGAGATGTTCATTTCGGCTGTTGTTGAAACTTATGTGGATTTCAGCGGAGAAAGGGATGGTTATGAAGACATATGTTGTCATGATTTCAGTGTGTTTGACATTCATCGTTGGTGTTGCCTATGGAGAAATTATCTACGTCCCTGGTGATTATCCCACGATTCAAGCAGGAATCGATGCTGCTTCCAGCGGGGATACTGTCCTGGTGGCTGACGGTACCTATACAGGGCGGGGCAACAAAAACCTAGACCTCAATGGAAAAAGCATCACAGTTACCTCGGAAAATGGTCCATGGCTAACGACGATTGACTGTGAGGGAAGAGGAAGAGGCTTCTACTTCCACTCTGGTGAAACTTCAAGTTCAGTGGTGAGTGGGTTCACAATAACAAATGGGTCGATAAGGATCAATGGTCGTGGAGGTGGTATTTCTTGCGTAAACTCCTCTTCACCAACTATCGAGTACAATATTATCGCAGGAAACTCAGCAAGTTGGGGGGGTGGTGGGATTTACTGTAACTCCTCTTCTCCAACGATTAGATACAACGAAATTACAGGAAACTCGGCAGGTTGGGGTGGTGGAATTGGCTGTATCACGTCATCCTCACCAACGATAATCGGGAATACTATCACGAACAACGAAGCACCATCCTATGATGGCGGCGGAATCTACAGCCGTGCATCTTCACCAACGATAATCGGGAACGAAATCAGTGGGAATAGAGCAGGTTCAGCAGGTCCTCCCGTAGGTGGATGGGGTGGAGGCGGGATTTTCTGTATCAATACATCCTCAATGATACAAAACAACATCATCACAGACAATCTGGCGGCCTATGATGGAGGTGGAATTCGGTCCCTCAGTTCCTCTCTATCGATAATCAATAATACCATCACTGGGAACACTGCAAGTGATGGAGGCGGCATAGCCGGTGAGTCAGCTTCTTCACTGACGGTCCTTAATACCATCCTGTGGGGAAACAGCCCAGAAGAGATTAGCATTGATGCTTCGTCGGGGATAGATATTACCTATTCGGATGTTCAGGGCGGTTGGTCTGGTACAGGAAATACCAATGCCGATCCTCTATTCGGTGGCGATTACCATCTCAGTAATAGCAGTCCCTGCATCGGCGTAGGAATAATGACCCCTGATGTGCTAACCGAAGATTTTGAAGGTGATCCAAGACCAAATCCAATAGGTTCCATGCCAGATATGGGTGCTGATGAGAATCCTAACTGAACCATTGCAAATCAGGAACAACACTTTTGATTTTGTGATTTGGAATTTCAGTTGATGATCCCCGTCGACCACTTCATCAGCATTCACTGTCAGAGGATGAGCAAGCTATCCGCTCTCCTTGGGGTACTGATTTGCTTCGCATGGTTTGCATGGGCTGCCTATCCCGCTGAACTCATGGTGGAAGTGGTGGATGGATCGGGCAGCCCCGCCCAGGATGCGCATATCCAACTATTTCCGGGCGAACTTCAGCCAGACAGCGATGTCGAACCTGTTCCGCCACCTCAGAAGCGGAAAGATGGCCTGATCGGATTCGTGACGGATGCAGATGGCCGTGCACTCATCGAGGCTCCGGCAGGGAATTACACGGTCGTGGCATCATCTGAGAAACGAGAGCACCGATTCTGTCTCGTTGAGACGGTCCAGGCACCGGGGGCGATCATACTAGATGCACGCGATGCTCTCCCCATCACGGTGACGGCCTTCGATGAAGAGAGGCTGCCCATCGTTGGCGCGGGAATTTACTTTCGGCCCGCGCGCCGTAGCAGGGGACTGGCGGGCTTCGCAGGTAATGATGGCATCTTGAATATCCGCGTATCACCGGGTCTCTACCATGTCGTACTGGCAAGCTCCTCACTCTATTATCTGATCCTACCCGAACAGCGAATCGATACAGGACACACACGAATCTCCTTCGATGTCTCTCAACTGGAAACCGCGAAGCTGATCTTTGAATTACCGGAGGATCCTGCTGTTAGCTTCTCCGTCTACCCCAACACGTTCCCGGCACTCTACGAAGTGTTGGAGACGGAGTATACCTACGAATATGTGGAGGCAATTGAACAACAGATCGGTTATGACGCCGCATACACCGATATCTGGAGTCTGTTGGCCGTTGGTTCTCGCCCGGAGAACAATCCAGTCACGGTTTCTGCGAATCTCACCTACCATCTCAACATGAGCTATGTCGTCCTCGCGGAGCGTAATGCCCCTGTCTATGCATACGAATTACGCCCGAAGCCCCGCATCTATCCCCCGGGGAGCTACCGTCTGGGGAACACAGGAAGCGAGCCGTTTTCTCTGGAGGTGACACTGGACAGGCCCGGAGGCACACCGACCTATCGCCCCGGGGAACAGGTCACGGTACGCTATCATATTCAGGACACACGCGGCAACCAGATGTCCCGACTGTTCAATTTCTCCGGAGCACGACTCCTCTTCCCCCTGGTAACGGTACGGGATCCAGATGGCACCGTGATCGCCACCAATCCGGAGAGTCTGAACTTCTTCGAGTATTCCTTCAAGCTGCCACAGGCTGCCCGCCAGGGAACCTATACGGTCGAGCTGTTCCTCGATGCACAGCTTTATGGCGTATTGGAGCAGGTACAGCGCCTTCGTGTCGCCGTTCTTGAGGACAGTGAACCACCCCGGCTTAGCGAACTCCAGATCCCCCAGACAGTGGAAGCCGGTGAGATGGTCACGATCCGTGTGCGTGTCGAGGATGCATCCGCTCTCTCCAAAGTGGAGCTGTGGGTCGATAGCAGGAGGGTTTCTCCCCAACAGATTCAGGATGGGATTTACACGTGGAATCTGGCAGACCTCCCATTGGGCACACTCCCCTGGCAACTCATCGCTGTGGACAATGCGGGAAACATGGTGCAACGCGATGGGGATTTGCAGGTACGAGACACACAACCGCCGGAAATCACTTATGAACTGCCTGAGCACATCGAAATTGGCCGTTCGACACAGATCCCCCTCACGATTGAGGATGCGACCTCCACTTCGGATATGGTGCTTTTCTACCAGCGGTCCGGGGGAGCCCTCGTTTCATTGCCCGTGGCATATCGCACACCATCAGAGAGTCAGAACTCTTCACCGACCCTCGACTATCGACTCATAACTTTGCCCCCGTTCGATACGGAAGGTGAGATCAAATTCAGGATGGAGATCGCAGACGCCTCTGGCAATATCGCACGGATCCCGGGCCCATCCGACACGGACTTCGTCGTTCGCCAGGTACAGGACACACTCCCTCCGACCATCCATCGTGTTCAGGCAAAGCCCTCCGTCGTGGGACAACCGGTCGTTATCGAAGCGGAAATTTCAGATAATCACGCCATTGCTCAGGTCACACTGCACTACTCAGGGGAGAATGGCAAGTGGTTGGTTCTGCCGATGGAAATCAATGAGAGATATGCCACGGGAGTACTCCCCGGTACATTTACTGGATGGCAATACTTCGTTGAGGCTACTGACCTCCCAGACGCGGGAGGGACGAGCCGAAGTGCCCGTTCGGAGGTGTACCGTACGGAACCTGCTGAAATTGCTGAAGTCGAGATCCTTCCCTCAGGTACTGAAGACTTGCCCCTGAACGTACAGGCAGGAACCCAGATATCGTTTGAGTCGATTGTGCGTGATACCACAGGCGAATCGATCCCTGTCCCAATCGCCTGGACTGTCACCAATGGCATTGGAGAGATCGATGACGGAGGGAGGCTGTTCGTCTTTCCCCATATTCGCGGATCTGGGAAAGGACAGGTGGTAGCTGTTCCGATCACGGGGCAGCGTGGCGAACAGAAATCCGCCGGTATATGGCTCCAGATAACTCCTGGACCGGTCGCACAGATCGAGCTGATCCCCCGGGAAGCCTCCCTATTGGCGGGAGAGGATCAACGGTTCCGTGCCGAACCGATGGATCGATTCGGCAATCCAGTGGATGTTCCCGTCGAATGGCTCGCACCATCGGGAAG
>JAJRTO010000174.1 GCA_024278235.1 Candidatus Poribacteria bacterium | reverse complement strand
GACCAACAAGCCAGGCAAACGGATGCCAACCAAACTAGAGCAAACTGCCTCAGACAGGACTAGGCACCCCTATGCCGATGGACAATGCACAACAATACGACAACCAAAGCCAAAACATACAGCTTGGGGAATTTCTACTCAAGCGAGAGTTCAGTTGACAATCCATTACCATCGTGCTACTATCTGAAAAAAGGCGTCCTTCGAAAGGAGACCTGCCATGAAAGAGTTGGCTAACATGGCTTTAGATACGGCACAACGCCTGGGGGCAGACTATGGGGATATTCGCATTGCGAGTTACAAAGAGCAATTACTCGATACCGAGGACGAAAGGGTTGTCGGCATCGGTGATTATGAGAGTTTCGGGTTTGGCGTCCGTGTGATTGTCGATGGGGCATGGGGATTTGCAGGAAGTCGTGAAGTCACCCGGGTGGAGATTGAGCGGACCACTCATCTGGCTGTGGATATCGCCAAAGCGAGTGCCACGACGCTGGGTAAGCCGGTGTGTCTCGTAAGCGAGTCATCCCACGAAGAGACGTTCGTATCACCTTACCAGATCGATCCCTTCTCCGTTGGAATTGACCAGAAGATTGGGCTTCTGCTGGAGATCAACCGCTCACTATTGAGCCATCGTGGTATCAAGAAGGCTCACGCACACATGGATCTGCGTAAAGTGGAGCGATTTTTCGCGAATACGGAAGGTTCCATCTTACAGAGCACCATATTCACAACAGCCGCTCAGTATCAGGCGATAGCCATCGACAAGGGGGATGCGAAGAGTCGAACTTATGCGCCTCCACCACGCACGATGGGCTATGAGAATATTCAGGCGAAGGATCTCCTTGCAAACACGGAGCGCGTTGCTCAACAGGCCATGGAGCATCTGAGTGCAAAAGAGTGTCCTGCAGGCAAGAAAGATCTCATTCTCGATCCCCTCAATCTAGCGCTCACTATGCATGAGTCGGTAGGCCATGCAACCGAATTGGATCGGGCCCTGGGTTACGAGGAGAGTCTCGCCGGGCGGAGCTTTGCCGTGCCAGAACTACTCAACAACCTTGAATATGGTTCGCCTCTTGTGAACTTTGTTGCGGATAACACGCTCCCTCATGGCCTGGCAACATTTGGGTTCGACGATGATGGTGTCCCTGGGCAGAAGTGGTATATTGTGAAAGACGGACTGTTCGTTGGATATGGTACCAACCGGGAGGTGGCCGGTGAGATCAACATGGAACGCAGCAGTGGCACCTGCCGTGCGGATCATTGGAGTAGTATTCCTATTGTACGTATCCCGAATCTGAGTCTTGCACCAGGGAAAGAACCGCTGACCCTCGAGGAACTGATCAACGACACCAAAGATGGTATCTACATTGAGGGTATGGGAAGTTTCAGCATTGATCAAATGCGTTGCAACTTCCAGTTCGGCGGCGATGCGTTCTGGGAAATCAAGGATGGTAAGATCGTGGGGATGCTGAAAAATGTGACTTATCAATCGATGACAACAGATTTCTGGAATGCCTGCGATGCCATCTGTGATGAACGATTCTGGATACCGAATGGCGTGCTCAACTGCGGCAAAGGGGATCCGATGCAAGTTTCTCAGATGACGCATGGCGCAGCTCCTGCACGCTTCCGGCAGATCGCCGTGGGCGCCGCAAGGTAAGTGGAACACCCGGAGTCAGGAGGGAACAGATGGAACGTCAACAAGCAGAACAGATTCTAGAGCGAACTCTTTCTTACCGCCGCGCCGATCATCTGGAACTGTCCTTAGGCGGATCGGTAAGTGCAAATACCCGTTTTGCCAACAGTGCGATCACTCAGAACACCTCTCAGAAGAATGCTATCCTCAACGTTACTGCAGCCTTTGGACAAAAGGTAGGGCATGCAAGCACGAACAAACTAGATACCGACGCTCTTCGTGACGTTGTTGCCCGTGCGGAACAGATCGCGAAGAATGCAGAACCAGATACCGAATATCTGCCACCTGTTGGACCCAGCAAGTATGCGGAGATTCCGGCATATGATGAGAAAACAGCAGTTGCCATCCCCCAGGTTCGCGCTGAGCCCGTTCATCGCGCTACGAAATTCTGTGGAAGGCAATCGTTGAAGCTCGCCGGACATTTCACGACGGGTTGGAGATTCCATGCGATTGCTAATTCAGAAGGGGTCTTCGGTTATCATCGAAGCAGTTCTGCAGGCTATGCAAGCACTGTCATGACGGAGGATAGCTCAGGTTGGGCGGAATCCCGGAGGAATGCTCTTGATCAGGTACAGCCGATGCAAGTGACACGGATCGCATCCGAAAAGGCACTTCGTAGCCAGCAACCGCGAGAGGTCCCACCGGGAGATTACACGGTTATCATGGAACCTGCTGCTGCGGCGGAACTCTTGAGCTGTATGTTCTATAGCATGGATGCCAAAGCGGCTCATGAAGAACGCAGTGCATTCACAGGCAAAGAGGGCACCAAGATCGGCACAGAAGCCGTGCATATCTATAGCCGACCTCAGCACCCTGAATGCCCTTCCAGCCCTTTTTTCGGCAACGGCATCCCAACGATGGATGTGGATTGGATTCAGGATGGCGTGCTCAAGAACCTATCCTATAGTCGCTATTGGGCGCAACATACCGGGCATGCCTATACGGGTGGTCTGACGAACTTCATTATGGATGGCACGGATGCTTCTCTTGACGATCTGATCGCTTCTGTCGATAAAGGGATTCTCATCACCCGTTTCTGGTATATCCGCTCTGTGGATCCGATGAAACTTCTCTTGACGGGTATGACCCGTGATGGGCTTTTCTGGATCGAAAACGGAGAGGTCCAGTATGGCATCAGGAATCTTCGGTTCAACGAAAGTCCGCTGGAAGTCATCGCCAATATCGAGATGCTGGGGAGTCCTGTACGAGTGCTCAGCAACTGCTATGTACCCCCGCTTAAAGTGAGGGATTTTACCTTCACGAGTGGGACGAGTTTCTAGTCGCTTTCTACCATGACTGAAAGATAAACGTGCAGGCTCACTCCTTCACCATGTACGATCGTAGTCAGGTATGCAACGCAATGGAGTGCCGTTCCGACGCCACTTCGCTCCGCTTCGTGGCTCACGACAAACCGGAAAATGCGATCGACTGAGGCTATTATCCGGGAGGCCACGAGAGCTTTGTGAAAGCGTATCATCCAGATTGAAGACCATCATCTCGATAATGGTTCATGCGGTGTCTCATGATGCACCGCCCAATAAACCGGAGCGCGAGCTATCCCGTTCCGGGTGCGATACTTCCGATGAAGAACTCAAGCTGTGCCGATGGTTGGAGATGATGCGGAGCCGCTAACGATTACTTGTTGAGTCCTGCCACGAAACGTGCTAAGATCCGGGCACTTCTCTCATTGTTTCAAATATCCTGTTTAAGGAGAGTGAACTGATGAAAATTGCCTATGCCTTTCGTCGGGCAACATTGCATCCGCATCATGGATCCGGGTTGCCACCGGTGGAAGCGCGTCCACAGTTCCTTCGTGAAGTGCGTAGAATCGGCTTTGATGCCGTCGAACTCGGTCTGGAAGTCTTTGGTGGAGACATCAGCCAATCGACAGCTCAAGAACTACGTGCACAGTTGGAGGACGCTGGTCTGCAATGTGGTGTCATTCGAGGTGGTGGAGGATTCACGGATCCGGACATCGCTGTGCGAAGCCGGAAACGGCTGGAAGACGCCATCCGTTGCGCCTCATGGATCGGCGCGTCTGTTGTCAATACCACCGTCCCCACACATCTTCAAGATCCTGACGCGCCCGGTAGCTTTGTGGGTGAACCCGTTTCGCAGGGCGGCAGCCGTACTGCCACCGAGGAGGACTTTGAACGGACGGCCAACAACCTTCGTGAAGTCGCTGAACTGGCCGCTGATCATGCCGTGCAGATTTCCATCGAGGTGCATCAGCACTCCATCATCGATAACAGTCGGTCAGCGTTACGTCTCCTTGAGTTGGTGGATCGGCCCATCATCGGTGTCAATCCGGATCTTGGCAATATCTACTGGACATACGAAATTCCAGAAGAGTCGTGTGAGCATGCGATTGTCGCCCTCGCTCCTCACGCAAAGTACTGGCATTGCAAGAACCTGCTGCGCGTTCACGTCCCCGACGTTCATCGGGCTGTTTTCGTGCAAGTTCCGTTACCTGATGGTGAAATTGACTATCGCTTCGCCATCACAGCGATGGTCAAAGCGGGGTTTGACGGTTACTTGGCCATCGAGGGTATTAGATTCGGTGACCAGTTCCATCGGGACGCCAAGAGTGTGGCTTATGTAAGAAATGTGTTGAACGAACTGAGGTTATCATAGCGTGAAAATCTTAATCTGCTTTAGAATGGGTGAAGTATATTGCGAGCAGATCCGCAATGCTGCTCAAGATCACCAGGTGGTGGTTGCTACCACTATGGATGACGCCATCCGGGAAATCCCCGATACGGATGTTATCTTCGATCTGTGTCCGCCAAAAGTTTTCGCTCATGCAAAGCAGCTCAAATGGTTTCAGTCATCGAGCGCGGGGCAGGATAACGTGCTCTTCCCCGAACTGATTGAATCGGATGTGATCGTAACCAACGCTGCAGGCGTCTATGCATCCCATGCCGCAGAGCACGACTTTGCACTCCTTCTGGGGCTGACACGGGGAATTCACCAGTTCGTTGAAAACCGCCGAACTCGAAGTTGGCAGAATCGTCCTCCAATCGTTGAGATTGGTGGATGGACGCTTGGCATCATTGGGATGGGTGGTTTCGGTATGGAGATGGCTAAGCGGGGTAAGGGATTTGGACTTCGTGTGATCGCGGTGGATGCCTACCGTTCCGATCCGCCTGAATGCGTTGACGCGTTGTGGAATATGGATCGCTTCGATGATTTGCTGTGTGAATCTGACATCGTGATGATCGCCTGTCCACTCACTTCCGAGACCCATCATCTGCTTGACTCCCGGAAACTGGAATTGATGAAGCCAACCGCTTTTCTCATCAATGTGGCAAGAGGGAAGATCATTGACGAGACCGCGCTCATTGAGACCCTGAAGGAGAGAAAAATCGCCGGGGCAGGGCTCGACGTTTTTGAGATTGAGCCTCTCCCTTCCGATAACCCTTTGTGGGAACTCGACAATGTGATACTGACCCCTCACGTCGCCGGCCGCTCCCAGCACCGACCTGGTCGTACAGTCGATCTATTCTGTGATAACATCCGCCGCTACCTTTCCTGCCAACCACTGCGCAATGTGGTGAACAAAAGAAAGGGGTTTTGAATAAGAAGATTGCCAGTGATGGCTAGGTCAGGAGTTCTTTGAGTTGCTCTTCCAGTCTGTCCAGATCCCAGCCGCCCTGGTCACGGACAATGGAGCGTAGCATCGGTTCGATATGCTCCAACG
>JAJRTO010000173.1 GCA_024278235.1 Candidatus Poribacteria bacterium | reverse complement strand
CCCAGGTGAAGATGATTTCCAACACGGCCAAGGCTTTCGCCTCTATGGCCAGGCAGGGTGAAGAAATTCCTTCCCACTTCATCATCCTGCGTTTCGTTGAGATGATAAAGCGCACGTCGGCCGAGATGTTGGGAAAGTTCTATTTGCCGTATGACGTGATGCGCACTTTAGATATGCTGGAGGATAGAATTGAGGGCTCCAAAGACGAAGATGAGAACCCGATGTGAGTAATGATAAAGATGGTTGAAACATAGGGCGAGCAAAACTTGCCGTTTGATGGCAGAACGGATGAGTGTTTTCAAGCGAGCTTGTAGCTGAGGTGCACGAACTATGGATCACCGTCGGACAGCTAATGAAATCATTCGCTTGCTCATGCTAGACTTGAAGGGGGACTCCCGACAGGTCAGTTTAATGGAAGAGTGCTGCAGCCGTGGTGATTGGGTTGGAGCTATCGCTCATTGCCAAAGGTGGTATATTGAGGCTAGCGATGAACTGCAACTTGAAGCCGAATACTGGAAAGGGATCAGCTACATGTGCATAGGGGCGCACAACTACACTGAGGGCAGATTAATACAGGCTATAAGTTGGCTCCGTTCCAGTGAGCAGATTTTCGAATATGAAAACTATTGGTATGGCAAAGGGATCGCTCTAATGGGGTGGGGCAAAGCCCATCATGCTTTGAAGCAGCAAAAGCAGGCTCTCAGGTTATATGAGCAAAGCCACAGGGTATTTCAAGGATTACAGGAGCAGTATCCCGGGACCTACTTGTACCATGCTCTCTGTGGCAGGCTGCAAAGCATGATAGATGAGATTAAAGAGCCTCGCGGGTTGCATTTTATTCCCCTTGTCGGAGAAGCAGCAGCCGGTGAACCCCTTTACGTGCCGGGCGAGAACAGCCAGAACCCCACTGATGAGATCGTTCTGGATGGGACGAGGTATCAACTTCTCACCCTGGGGGAGAGGAAACCCAAGGATGACTTTGTCCTCCGCCCCGGTAATGAATACTTCGTTATCACAGTGCGTGGGGATAGCATGATCGGGGCAAATATAAATCATGGTGACCAGCTCTTGATCAAGAAACAAGACTCGTGGCCCGAACTGCGAGAAATCGCGGTCTTTTGGGAAAAAGACTCTGGGGCAATGGTGAAGATATTCAATCGCATAGCGCATCGCATATACTTGGAGTCGGCCAATTATAGATACAGGCCGCGCATCTATGACAAAGACTCACCAACTTTGAAAACCATAGGCGTGGTCGTGGCTATTCTGGAGGAAGTGGGAGAGTGATCACTTTGGCAGGCTTCAGGATCGCTTTCGATCTGTAGATAAGCTCACATCACCCCGTGTGATAAAATCTTACCAAGGGAGATGACAAACATGAGCAATGATCAGAAGGGATCAAGCACCGGCAACAACGTTGCGAAGAAGTTTCGTTGTCTCGTTTGTGATCGTCTTATCTCTGAAATAAAGTCGGACAGATGCCCAATCTGTGGCGCCGACAATACCCAATGGTTGGAGTTCAAGAAAAAAAAAGGCTTTGAACTCCTTGACCAATTTCCTCGCTGGGTTTGGATCGCTGTAGGTATGGTGTTCGTTGCTATACTCCCCTTGCCTTTTGTAGCGTGCTTTGCAGGGCTGTCCCCCGGATCATTTTTGCCCCCTTTTATTGCTGCTATCCTGGCACTTGGCTTATCCATCAGTGTTATTGTGGCTGTTGTCTATGTCTTTAAGTTTCCCCTGCGAAACCGCGAGCTTCTCCGACAGGTGAAGAGAAAAAAACGAGGTCCAGGTCTCGTCATGCTTGCTGCGCTCTCCGCAGGAGTTTCAGTGCTCTGTTCTTTGGGAGTTGTCCTTCTTCTATGGGTAGCACTCACCTTTACGCCGGACGGTGAGTGGGCGATCAGGACGCGAGATCTGGAAACAGGATGTTGCCAATCTCTCATTGAAGAACAGGGGAGGCTGTCACACCCAGTGTGGTCGCCCGATGGTGAAACTATCGTCTTCGCCTCAAACCGCGATGGGGATTGGGACATTTATGCCATGAACGTGGATGGCACGGATTTAACAAACCTGACCAATAACAATGCTGCCGACCGTGCTCCCTCCTGGTCTTATGATGGGTCGAAAATTACCTTCGTTTCCGACCGGCAAGGTCAGTGGGATATTTTTATTATGGATCCCGATGGGCGCAACCCACAACTGCTGCCCGGTGAATCGCGTCGAGTAATTGATCCGGCCTGGTCCCCAGACGGCAAAAAGATAGCTTTTGTCGTGGCTAGCCCTAATACATTCTCTGTTCTGCTGAGTGATCAGGTGGGGTTAACCCGGAATCTTTCTCTCATCATTGCTATGCTCTATGTAGGTTTTGTCCCGTTTCTCATCTTGGCTTTGATGCTGGTCGGCGTCAAGAGTTTCACAAAGCGCCTGGACAAAGAGTTCCCGCGCCCTATTTATCTCGATACCGATAATCTGGCCAAGGTGGCACTTAAATCAACACGCGCTCACCTCCATGTACCCATAGAAGAGAATGGGCCAGGAACAGAATGCTCTCCCCTTCCAATTCCCTTAGATGCTGACCGCTTGGCCGAGACCACTCGCGAGGTCGCCAAATCGGTCAGGAAACTACTCAAAATCCCTGATGAGAGGAAGCAGGAATTGCTCGTCTTATCAGTGGCTGGCCGACGAGAAAGGGGACTCAACTTTCTGTTCGAACGGCGCGATGAACAACGATGGTACCGGGTCGAGTCCGAGCTGGACGGTCAGATATTAGCTCTCGAAGGTAGCCCACGAGTTGAAGAATTGCAAATTATTTCAATGAGCCGAACTGCCAGTGGTGGACTCAATATGGTGGTAAGTCGGCAGACTGAGTCAGAGAAAGAAGACGAGAAGGGCGTGATCAAATTTATTTCCGAAGAGAAGCGCTACGAGGTTGAAACGGACGAGTGGGGACGCATCCTTTCCCTCAAAGAGGAATCGTGTACCCCGCGTCCCTCATGAGTTATGCATAAGTAGACATTCGGAGGCGATCCGTATGTGACACCACCGAAACTTGCCAAAAGCCGGTTGGGGAATCGAACAAATCAGCATTTGGATGTAGCAAGCTGATAGGTCCAAATAACGAAGTAGAGGAGAAGAAGGAGCGAATCATGATCGGCTTGCCTTGTGTGCCAGATCCCTCCTCATTGCTCTGGACAGAAGGGTTGAGTCGCAGAGCTGTCACTCTGCAAGATGAATGTCGCCAGATCGTGCGAAATGAGCGACACAGACCCATTGAATCAATTTATCAGGATGCCAGGGACCTCCACGATCAAGGAGATTTCGCTGGGTGTGCTGTGATCCTGATCCACTTATCCGATGCTTGCCGTGCAAAGGGCAAATTGGGCCTTGCACTGAAATTCAGCAAAGAGGTCGAAAAGGTTCTCCTCGACCGGCCTCGGAGTAAATACAAACACAATCAAGCCGTGGCTTTTTACTCGCTCGGACTAATTCATCAACTATTGGGATCGGATCAAGAGGCGTGGGACTATTACGACAGAGCATTGGATGCTTTTCAGCAAGCAAAGGAACTATGGTTTGCCCTCCGTGCCACCTACTGGGAGCAGCGTTGTGATGATATTCAGGAATGGCTCGAACAGATCATGGCGTATGTTGCCAGAGCACGCGCTCATGGGGGGGTGAGCGCAATTTGGCACCCGATTTTGGTAGGTTGTTGGCCGCCAACCAAAAGCCTACCCGACGTTGACCAATTGTTCATTGACGTGACGGTCGAAGAGATCGCAATTGACATGCTTCTTCATCGCGGCAATGATACTTACAGATTAGAACGGCTTGGCAGAGGTATACCGATCAAACCCACGATTCAACCAGGCGAAGAGTACTATGTGCTAAAGGTACCGGGGGAGTTGCAAGACGACATTCCACAGTTTGCTGATGTAGGATACATACTTGTTGGCAGGGACGTGCGGGGAGATTACATAAGTGCTGGTGCTGTGATCAAGGATGGCGAGATACTTTGGGGGGAGTTTACCCGAGATGAGGATGGGGACATCCGCCTTGAAGTTACGAACCCCGTCCCCAAAATCATTGGTATTGATGACTCAGATCGGATCGCTGCGGGGAAGATCATTGCCCTCTTAATCAAGGACGGCGAGATACTTTGGGGGGAGTTTACCCGAGATGAGGATGGGAACATCCGCCTTGAAGTTACGAACCCCGTCCCCAAAATCATTGGTATTGATGATTTAGATCAGAGCACCATGGGGAGGATCGTTGGCGTCTTTAAACAGGCAGATTGAATCCAACGTGATCAAACGAAACGAAGTGGACGGCGCATCTTGGCTACCGTCGCGCGGTATCAGAGTTGTAGGATCGTACCAGGCGACAATTTAATCAGGAGGGAGTACACAATAACCTTTGGAGGAGAAGAGACAGCCACAATCAACACTAGCCTCCCGGCTGCGCCGGGGGCTGATGGGCGCAGCCGCCGGCGGCGCGCTGTGGATGCTGCTGACATGCACCGCGCTGGCCGCCGCGCCGGGGACCAGCACGGGCCAGGCGATCTCGACCGCGCCCATCACCGCCACCCAGGTCATCAGCCGCTTGGCGACCACCGACCCGGTGGTGTTCATCACTTTCAGCCGGCCGCCCACGGAGACGCTGG
>JAJRTO010000172.1 GCA_024278235.1 Candidatus Poribacteria bacterium | reverse complement strand
CTCAAGGGTTCCTGCATGATCTCCAGGCTCCGGACACGTCCCGTCTGTTGGAGCCAGTCGAGCCAACGTTGGTCATGTTCATCAAAGATCAGATAGATTCGGGGTTGTTCCCGGTTCACCAATCCCTGGAGTGAAGTCAGCAACAACCGCTCATCGGATGGCAACCGCCGAACATCAGCCACTGTCAACCGCCTGGCAGGTTTGGGAGCCTTCGGGAAAAAAGTGGCGTAAGGGCGCGGTTCATCGGGGGGGATGAGATCTGCCAGCAGCGAAGGTCGAGTGAGGGCATCCAGATTCTGGAACGCCGCTTTCTGTTGGAATTCGGTCCACAATCCACGGTCTGTCAGCGCGATCACCGCACCCCGAACGAGCATCTGGCGGATCAGAAACTCGTCGGTACGCCGGTCTATCTGGAGGCTGGAACCGGCCCACAGATCCACACGGCCTTGCGGTCCTCGGATCAGAGCCGCCGTAAAGCCTCGGAGGACATCCCCTTCATAGACGCCGAAGATACCTGTAACGGAGACTTCTGGAGGTAGCGAGGCAGCGTCAAGCCACTGAGCTGAGCGTTCGATTTCAGTAGGAATATCGAGACCGCGTAGCTGCAATGGGTCGTCTACTTCCAGCCTGACGGTGCTTTTTCCCGAGGAGACCGGTCCGCCGAAACTTCCCAGCCCGATACCCGTCTCTGTATCGAACCAGTCATTCGTGTGCCCCAGATCTTGCCAACGATCTCCGGGGATCTCAAATCCGCCATTTTCCAGGAGTTCCTGGCCACTGGCAAGATCCAGGAGCGAAATATCATCGAGCAGTACTATTGCTACCTTCGCCCGGCTCTGGGGTGATACGTCCAGCCATGCAGCATCTATGGGAGTATTCACCTCTGCGGTGATGTTCTGCCAGACCTCGGAGTTTTCGAGCGGGGGACCCCACTGCCCAAGAAACCTCCCTGACGCATCGAAGAAACGCACAAACAAGAAATCCTGTCCCTGGAGGCGTGCCCCCCCTTCTGAATCTATCCGTACCCAGCCGCTGACGCGATACCGTTGACCGGGCGTGGTCGGGAGCCGCTCGGATGCCGGCCCGCTCCAATCCCCAACCTGATGGGTGATCTGAAGGGCATGCTGACCTGTGCGCGCCGAATCGGTAAGGCGAAGGGCTTTGTCCCACGGACCATACCAACCGGCCGCGCCAAGAGAGATACAGGGATGGCAGAAAGGCACGCCGGTGGCAAGGATCGAACCGCCGTCTCGATGAAACTGCCGCAGGTTCTCTGCCGCCATCAGAGGGAAGGTATTGCCATAGAGATAGATCAACGCAGCGTATTGCCCCACATGGAAACGTCCAGGATCGGCAAGAGCGGCCGCATCCAGGATGTTCGCGTGGACTCCGATCGACGCCAGTGTTCGCTGCACTCGCCTCGGTTCGAGAGTATCCGGCACGCCGTAGTAGGGAAACTGTGCCCCACCATCGAAGATGGCGATGTCTGGCAGAGGAGAACTGACAGCGCAGGCCAGCATCAGAGGTATCGATAAACACACCGTCATGCCCATAAACTATGTTTCACCCCAAACCACGAGAATATAGTGCGGAGCAAAGCACCATGACTCATCAACTTATGACTGGATGATGCCCTTGTACTGAGTTTTTTGCGCATTGGACAGAGATTTCACTGAAAAGTTCCTCAATTCGTTCAGCATATTAGTTGTCCGCCGAACGCTTATGTTCCAGGAACCATTTATAGAGATTGGGTTTACTTATGCGTCGGCATCGTTTTTTCCAGTTGACTCAGCTCAAGAGGTGACTCGAGGATCTGCCTGGGAGCATAGCCTGCCTGTTGAACAGCTTGCATGACCTGTTGGTTCAGGACCTTCTGAGCCGTTTTGAAAGTAACCCGCACCAGTCCATTCTTCTGATCGACCTGAACATTCTGCACCTGCCCAAGCTTCTGCATCTCAGCCGTAATCCTGGCTTGTGATTGGCCATCCAATCCATCCACCTTCAAGGCGACGGTCTGGGACTCAGCCTTGCTCGGCTGAGGTGTCGGCTTAGAATGTTTCCTGGCACTCGGTGCACATCCTGCAACCCAGATCCCTAGAAAAACAAGCATGAGAACTGACGTGAGATACATCCATTGCCGCATCAATTTCCTTCCTTTCGTTTACTGTTAGAGAAAATCAGGGACGAAAAACATCTTTCGTCTCATTGATTGTCAGAGCTACGGTCCTGTAACGGTATCGTCTTGAGTCCGGATTTCCCGTTCCGGTGGCAGGAGCACGATCTCAATCCGTCGATTCCGAGCACGCCCTTCCACTGTATCATTGGTATCCAGCGGATGATACTGTGCATATCCAACGGCTGCCAGCCGTGTTGGATCCACACCACAGAAATCCTGGAGATAGCGCACGGCAGCCGTGGCACGGGCCGTAGACAACTCCCAGTTCGAGGGGAAACGCTTGCGGAGTGCCGCGCTGATCGGCAGCGAATCGGTATGTCCTTCAACTCGTACCTGGCGTTCAGGATATTGATTGAGGAATTGAGCGACCTTCTGGAGCACCTTCTTGCCATCTTTGCGCAGTTCCGCCTTGCCCGAATCGAACAGAACCTTGTCCATCAGATTGACTGTCAGCTTCCCGCGCAGTTCCCGAATTTCGATCTCTTTGGCCTCGATCTCCTTCTGCAGACTCTCGCGAAGCTGTTGAGACTGTGCCGCAACTTGTTCCTTTTCCCTTTCGAGTTCCCGCAGTTTCTCCTGCGTTTTCTTCAGAAACTGATCCTTTTTCTCGGATGCCATTTGATAGAGTTCTGCTTCACGTTGGGTTGCCTCAAGTTCCTGCTGTGTGGCTGCAAGTTTCGTTTCTACCTGCACCTTTTCCTGTTCGAGTTCCTGCAGTTTCTGTTGTTCCGTGATCCAGTTCCGTTCCATCCGCTTGAACTTAACCCGATAGGCAGTCAATCCAGCGATCAGAAGTACGAAGACAAGTGCAACCGCTCCCACACCTATGTAGAGATTCCGTGATGGCATATTCATCCCTTTCGTTGGATACGATCATAGAGCACCTTGAGTCCTTTAAGCGTTAGGTCCAGATCGATGATATCCACAAGTTCGGAATTTGCTGCGATGAGACGAGACTGTCCTCCTGTGGCAATGACTTTTGGATCTCCCGGCAGAGCCTTCTTTATCTGACGCACAATCTCTTCCATCTGTCCCAAAAAACCATAGTAGATCCCCGCCTGCACATGTTCGGTCGTATTTTTGCCAATCACTCTCTCGGGCCTGCGTATCTCCACCTTTGCAAGCTGTGCAGCACGCTCAAATAGTGCCTCACTGGAGATACGGATCCCTGGCACAATGACCCCGCCCAGGTAGGCGCCATCGATAGACACTGCGTCAAACGTGATCGCCGTTCCGAAGTCGATCACAATCAAAGGCCCGCCATGTTCTGCAATAGCACCGATCACGTTGACGAGTCGGTCTGCTCCCACCTCAGCGGGCTGATCGACCAATATAGGGATCCCCAGATCCAGATCAATGGAAATCGTGATCGGCTCAAGTCCGAAGTAGCGTTGACTCACTTGAGTCATCACATCCCGAAGCAAGGGGACAACGCATGAAATCACCGTGCCATCTATCGTTCGATGATCGATTTCCTCTAATCTGAGTTGTTCACGCATGAGAGGGCCATATTCATCCGCGAGACGGCTTGAATCCGTTGAGATGCGCCACCTGGCAAGGATCGAATCTGCCTCAAAGACACCTAACACAATGTTCGTATTGCCAACATCAATCGCTAGTAGCATCGTTATGTCCTCTGTTACGATTTCAGTACAGATACGAGTTTTTCACTTACGGAGGAAGTAAAGCATGCTGCCAGCTTGTTCTCCGTTGAACGTTCAACGTTCCAACGTTCCAACGTTCTTCCGGATTCACGAAGCTGCACGCTCTACGGGACTCACTGAAAAACTCGTGTACAGAAGTGATTCTAGCGATCTCATGGAGTCATGTCAAGCCCAAACACCTGGCACCGAAGATCCATGCCGAGTCGGATGGGGGCCCGATTTTTCTGATTTCAATCATCCTTCTGGCTTCACGGTGTCCTCGTCGATGCTGGGATCCGGCAGCACCGAATCAATATGCTTCCTCAGTTTTGCTTCAGCCTCTTCCGTATGCTTGGCTCGCATAAAAACAACCACTTTCCCACGTGGGTCGATGAGAAAGAGATTCGGCTTATCGGGTTTGGTATGATAAGCCTGGTGCACTTTGCCTCCCCAATCCAGAAGCAGACGTGCTGGCGGTTTGTTTCTGCGCAATTGACTTCGGATCAGTGAGCGTGGAATAAAGCGCGGCACACTCCGCATATCTGCCACAATGAAGAGTTCAAGTCGCTTGTCTTTGCCATAGATCTTCTGAATACGTTCTGCCCAGAGATCATCGTCCTTGCGAATCTTGCGGTTCCCCATGATGAGCAGAACGACCTTGCCTTTGAGCTGCTCGAGTTGATACACTTTCTCCTCTGCATCCTTCAACTCAAAGGGTGGGGCTTTGCTGTCGGATTTGAGTCCAATCGGTTCCTCTCCCGTCGCATAGGGGCTCATCAGCATCACCAATACCAGAATGATGAATCGTTGCATGCTGCATACTCCTCAGTGTAAGCGATATTCAGAAATGGATGTCAAATTTCAAATGTCAAGACCCCGGCAACCGCTGTGCTTTTCCAACGTTGAACGTTCAACGTTTTCACGTGAAAACTTGCTTACTGTGGATGGCTACCAATCATGCCGGTACAGATTCATACCTGGAAACACACCTGTTTGTCAAGAGAAAGACTTTTGGTGTCGAACGACCATCCACTTGACACTCATTCGGGAAGTGCCTATAATATCCCTGTTACACAAAACCACTTGAAACTTGGTCAAAAGGTGGACCAGATGAAAAGAAGAAAGAAGAAGCATTTCAGTTTTCGAGACCTGGATGCTCTACGCACTGAGATAGCAAATCTTGGTTTGGAATCACAGATCCCCTTGTCAGAAGATTTGACATCACTGCAACGTAGGGTGATGATTGGTCCACTGACCGCCGGGAATTCGCTTGGTATCCACCCGATGGAAGGCTGTGATGGGACCTCAGATGGGAAGCCCGATGAACTCACCTACCGTCGGTGGCAACGTTTTGGAGCCGGTGGCGCCAAGGTCATCTGGGGAGAAGCCACCGCAATCCTGGAAGAAGCGCGAGCCAATCCCCGCCAACTGCTCATCAATGAAGCCAACCTTCCGGATATTTCCCGTCTTCTGGAGAACACTCGTGAAGCTCACCGGCAAACGTTCGGAGCGAATGAGGAATTGGTCGTCGGGCTACAACTCACCCATTCAGGGCGTTATAGCTACGCCAAGCCTCTCATTGCATCGCGTCAGCCGCTCGTTGACAAAGTAACGTTCATCAACAAGAAGAAACGCATCCCCATACCGGATGACTATCCCATTCTGAGCGATGATTATCTGGAGCGGCTCGAAGACAAGTATGTCGAAGCAGCAGAACTCACATACCAGGCAGGTTTCGACTTTATCGATATCAAACAATGCCATACCTACCTTCTCTCAGAGCTTCTCAGCGCAAAAACCCGCCCCGGGAAATATGGAGGGAGTTTCGAGAACCGCACCCGTTTCATCCGGAATATCATCGGCAAGATTCGTGCGAAACTGGGAGATCGGATTGTCTTGGCAAGTCGTCTGAACGTTTACGATGGTATTCCCTACTATTACGATGCGGATACCGCTGAAGGCCATCCCTTTGAGTATCCTGTCCCATACCTCTGGGGTTTCGGTGTCCATGAGCAGAATCCTCTGGAGATGGATCTGGCAGAACCTGTGAAGTTAGTGGTCCTCCTGAGAGAGTGGGGAGTACAGATGGTCAACGTGTCGATGGGAAGTCCCTACTTCAACCCGCATGTCGGCCGTCCTTTTGAGCGACCTCCCATCGATGGATACGAGACCCCCGAGCATCCGCTCTATG
>JAJRTO010000171.1 GCA_024278235.1 Candidatus Poribacteria bacterium | reverse complement strand
TCTCAAGTCAGGGATTCCCGCACCCAAAAGCGGCTCCATCCAACTCAATACAAAGGTGGTTGCTGAACAGATTGGCGCGCAGATATTCATCGATGCCTGGGCGATGGCGTCTCCTGGGGACCCTGAACTCGCCGTCGAATTAGCAGGGAAGGCTGGGGGTGTGAGTCACGACGGAGAGGCTGTCTACGGAGCACAGGTCCTCGCAGCAATGGAGGCCCAGGCATTCGTTGAGTCCGATAACGACAGACTGCTCGACACCGCCGTCTCCTTCATCCCGAAAGATTCTATCATCTATCGCATGATCGCCGATATTCGTGAGTGGCATCCGCAGGATGGTGATTGGCGCAAGACACGAGAACGCATTGTGGCAGATTACGGCTATGATAAGTATGGCGGTAACTGCCACATGGTTCCGAACCATGCCCTGATTATCCTCGGCTTGCTCTACGGCGGGGATGACTTCCAGCGTGCGCTGATGATCACCAACACTGCCGGTTGGGACACCGACTGCAATGGTGGAAATATTGGATGTCTCATGGGCATCAAGGTTGGCCTGGCAGGCATCGACGCCGGTCCCGATTGGCGTGGGCCTGTGGCAGACCGACTCTATCTCCCTACGGCCGATGGTGGACGGTGCATCACGGACGCGGTGCGCGAAAGCCGGGAGATCATCAAGGCGGCATACGCGTTGGCAGGCAAACCCTCGACGCCACCCAAAGATGGCGCGCTCTATCACTTCGAGTTTCCCGGCTCGGTACAGGGATTCGTCGTTGAGGATAGCCCGGAGAGCCGGGACACCGCAGTGGTAGAAAACGTGGAAGGTCACAGTAGCAGAGGGGAGCGTAGCCTGGCCATCCGTTATCGAGGCATCGCGAGAGGACGCACCACTCGTGTGGCCACAGCCACTTTCATGCCACCCGAAGCACTGAACATGGGCGGGTATTCGCTCTATGCCTCTCCCACCATCTATCCTGGGCAGACAGTTCATGCCCGCCTGTCAGCAGATAGTGCCAACGCCATCCCCGTACGATGTTGTCCCTATATCCGCATCTACGGCCCGGAAGATCGCCTGATCATCCGGCGTGGTGAAACGCAGGTGCTATCTCCAGGTTCTGACTGGAGATTCCATTGGCCTATCGAACCCACGGATGGTGCACCTATTGCGGAGATAGGCATCGAAGTGAGTTCTGAGACTCGTGCAGATGGAACGGTGTATTTGGACTACCTGACCTGGGAAGGGACTCCACAGATGGCATTCACCAAACCATCCGGAGGGGGGGATGTATGGTGTCAGGCATGGGTCAATGCCGCTGACAACGCCAACTTCTTTGGCCACGATATGCCGCTTTGCCGGATTATCCAGAACAGTGGCACAGGTCTGCTGATTCAGGGCACGAGAGAGTGGGAGAACTACGTATTCGATGCGGTTGTCAACCCTCATCTTGCAGCTTCCGCAGGGATTGCAGTGTGTGTGCAGGGACTCAATCGCTATTATGCCCTGTTGCTTTACGCTGATCAGAAGCTACGATTGGTCAAGGAATTGGACGGCCGTAGCATATTGGCAGAACAAGATTTTGCCTGGGAGCCCGATCAGGACTACGCACTGAGCCTCCAAACCCAGGAAGCTACCCTGATCGCCAGAATCAACGGCGAAGCCGCCTTTGAATGCACAGATACAGATCATCCCCTCCTCTCCGGAAGTGTGGCACTTGCCTGTGAGGAAGGACGGGTTGATTTCGGTCGTGTGGCCATCCGACCTAACGGTTGATATATTTTGTGGAGGTTACTCATGCAATACATTTCCCCCATTATGATGATCGCCCAGGTGTTTATGATCCAGGCCAGCCCTTCAGAGGTTATCTATGACGAAGCTCTGGTGCCGAGCTATACTTTGCCTGACCCATTGGCGCTCGATGAAGGCACAAGCATCACGGATGCGGAAATATGGCACACACGTCGACGTGCAGAGATTCTGGCACTCTTCGAGGAACAGATGTACGGCAGGACGCCCGGGATGTTGCAGGGGATCGCTTCTGAGGTCACTGAGATCGACCTTGAAAGCCTGGATGGCAAGGCCATTCGGAAGGAAATCTCCGTCTATTTCACAGGTGAGAAGCGTGGCCCAAAGATGGATATCCTGATCTATCTACCCAAACAGATCACCGGCCCGGCTCCCATCTTCATTGGACTTAACTTTCACGGGAATCATACGATCCACAGCGATCCGGGGATCACACTGTCGACACAATGGATGCGCAACGACGAGAGCCTCGGAATCGTTGAAAACAGGGCCACGGAACAATCGCGAGGTACCAGCGCAAGTCGTTGGCCTGTGGAACGTATTGTGGAGCGCGGCTATGGTGTTGCCACGATCTACTGCGGCGATCTCGATCCAGATTTTGACGATGGATTCCAGAACGGCGTGCATCCACTGTTCTACAGAGAAGGACAAGCGAGACCCGATCCTGATGAGTGGGGTACGATAGGCGCGTGGGCCTGGGGTTTGAGCCGCGCTCTCGATTACTTCGAGAGGGATGATGGCATAGACCATGAGCGTGTTGCTGTGATGGGACACTCGCGTCTGGGCAAAACAGCACTCTGGGCAGGGGCTCAGGATGAGCGATTCGCCCTGGTGATCTCCAACGATTCAGGCTGTGGTGGTGCGGCGTTATCCCGCAGACGATTTGGCGAAACCGTGGCGCGTATCAACAGGGTATTCCCACACTGGTTCTGTGCAAACTTCAGGCAGTACAGCGACAATGAGGATGCCTTGCCCATCGACCAGCATATGCTGGTCGCCCTGATCGCTCCCCGGCCCGTGTATGTGGCGAGTGCCGCAGAGGATC
>JAJRTO010000170.1 GCA_024278235.1 Candidatus Poribacteria bacterium | reverse complement strand
GGATCGAGTTTGGCGTCATCGACGACACAGATGTGGAATCGGGAGCACTCTCGAGTTGTCAGCTTGCGATTTTCCCATATAACCCGAACATATCAGAGCAGGAGAGTCAGGCTATCGAAAAGCTCGTCCATCGGGGAGGAAAGATCATCCTTTTCTACCATCTTCCGGAACCGATCCGGCCATTGTTGGGCATCGCGGGGGAGACCTGGATGCGCCAGGAGTATGAAGGGCAATTCGCAACGATTCGTCTCGATCAACAGAGGATGGAAGGGCTACCGCCCTCGATTGTGCAGGGATCCTGGAATGTGCGTATCCCCGACATTCAGGATGGAGAGACGTCGGTTCTCGGGGAATGGATCGATGCGGATGGCAAACCGACGGGAATACCCGCGATAACACTGCACCCAAATGGTGTCTTTATGGGGCATGTACTGTTGCCGAACGATCTCTCCGGCAAGCAGAAAATGATGTTGGCCCTGCTTGGTCACTTGCTGCCGCATTACAGGAGTACGTTGGCGACCTCTGTGCTGAACAAAATGAGCGGATTGGAAGGATTTCCAGACTTCAAAGGGTCTGAAGCATTCATCAAGTCGAATTTGCAGAACATCCCTGCAAGGCAACAGAAAGAGGTCAGAAAATACCTGAATGGCGCGCGGCGATCCCTGAAAAACGGGAGGAAGTGGCTCAAAGCTCAGCAGTTCAGCTCTGCCCTTCAGCAAGCCTATGAGGTCCGGGAAAGTCTGAGTCAGGCATACTATCGAAGTTTCCCATCCCGGCAAGGTGAGTTTCGCGCCGTGTGGTGTCATTCTGCATACGGTATCCCCGGTTGGTCATGGGACAAATCGATTCAAGAGCTTGCAGAACATGGCTTCAATGCCATTGTGCCAAACATGCTCTGGGCGGGTCTCGCCTACTATCCAAGCGATGTATTGCCCACTGCGGATGAGATAGCCGAAAGGGGCGATCAGATCGCACAATGTTTGAGCGCCTGCCGGAAGTACGGGTTGCAGATGCACGTGTGGAAAGTCAACTGGAACCTGTCGCGCGCTCCGGCCGAGTTCATCGATGAGTTGCGTCAGCAAGGACGCCTGCAGCGAGATCGCAACGGTGAGGAGATTGTCTGGCTGTGCCCTTCACACCCAGACAATTTCAAACTCGAACAAGAATCGATGTTAGAAGTCGTGCGTAACTATGCCATAGATGGTATTCATTTCGATTACATTCGCTATCCACACAGGAACGCTTGCTATTGCGATGGATGTCGCCAACGTTTTGAACGGAGCATCGACGACAAGATCCGAAGCTGGCCGGAGGAGGTGATCACGGGAAAATACAGAGAGGCGTTCGGCGACTGGCGGCGTGAGCAGATCACCCGTCTGGTCCGTTCGGTGAGTGAGGCGGCGCGGAAGATTCGCCCCGGCATTCAAATTTCCGCGGCAGTTTTTCGTGATTATCCAAACTGCCGCGAGACCGTGGGACAAGATTGGGAAATGTGGATTGACCAGGGCTATCTCGATTTCGTGTGCCCAATGGATTATACGGCAGACAACCGGCAATTCACACGCTGGGTAACGAACCAAAAACAGATTGTGGATCATAGGATACCACTCTATCCCGGCATCGGTGCATCAGCTCCAGGACTGCTGCCAGAGCAGGTCATCATGCAGGTGCACCAGGTGAGAAAACTCGGCGTTAAGGGATTCATCATTTTCAATTACGATCCGGCGCTTGCTCAAGAGCATCTGCCCGCACTCCATTTTGGGGTGACGAAATAAATTCAAGGGACTTGCATGAACCTTTCAGTGAATAAAGCGTCTAAGTGGGCAAACGAAAATGGAGGTAAAATCATGCAAAAGATAAGCCGTCTTGTGATCCTCGGGATCTTTGGGATAGTGTGTCTTACGATGAGTGTGAGCGCACAGGAGCCAGACTATATGAGGTCAGAGCCCGCGGAACGCAATATTAGACCTAGCCTCGACAACGATTCGCCAATGTTGGAAGTCGATGTCGTCCGCACGAATGAATCCAGGAGGCGCGAAGCAGAACTCGTAGAAGAACTCTCCCGTCTCAACCGTAAGGCGGAGGAGTTTGCTCCCGACACCCCTGACGGCAGGAAACTACGTGAGAAAATCGATCTATTGAGTCGGAAATTGAGGAAGGTACGTGTCGGCTCTCAGCGTCAGATGCGCCAGCAACGTTCTCATAAGCCAGCCCCCCCGCGAGGACGCCAGCAACTGAAGGTGTTTCCCCTGGAGCATGTGCCAGCGGAACATGCGATGGAAATCGTCGAACCCTTTGCAGGAAAGGACGCCATCGTGATAGGTGACCCGTGGGCGAACATCCTACTCATCCGTACTCAGCCTCAGTTCTTCCGAGATGTGGAGGATATCATCCGATATATCGATGTGCCGGAGCGGCGTCCTGAGCGGACCATGGGGTGTTGCCAGCGTGAACGAGAAGGCCCGGAACACCCCCGACGACCGGAGTGGGATGAGCGAGAAAGACAGGGTCCTCCCCGACGACCGGAGTGGGATGAGCGGGAAAAGCATGAACAGGGAAGATGGGAGCCTCCCCGGCGACCAGAGTGGGATGAGCGAGAAAGGCAAGGACCTCCCCGGCGGCAAGAGTGGGCCGAACGGGAGCATCGCCCCACGATGCGTCTGTTCATTCAAGAAGCAGATGATGGCGCTGAGATATTCTTTAAGGAGCGTCCTATCTCCCTGGAGCAACTCCAGAAACAGTTTCAACACCTCGATGATCCGCACAAATGGGCTCTGTCCATCCGGGTCCGAGGAGAGGCCCCGGATGAGCTTCTTGAAAAGATCCACCGGATGGCCAGGGAGAAGGGCATTGAGAAAATTGAGGTAGAAGCCCTGAAGGAGCGGCGACGGGTCGAACATCAAGAGCGACCTGTGATTGAAATTTCTGTTCAGGCTTCCGATGACGTGGAAAAAGGTGTAGAAATATTGTTTCGCGAGGAGCCCATCTCACTGGAACAACTCCAGGAGCAATTGCAGCGTATCGATAACCCCCGTGAATCCGTTCTGAAGATCTTCATTCGACGTGGCATCGACGATGAATCGCTCGAAAAGATCATCGATGAAATCGAAGAGATCGCCAGAGAAAAGGGCATCAAAGAAATCAAACTAGAGGATTGAAGTTCTGATGCCGTTTTTTGAAACACGGATAGTACGGAAAAACGGATGACACGGAAGGCATCTACTTTCTTCCGTGTCATCCGCTGTTTCTGTGATTCAAAGGTTTTGCCGGGCTCCCGGCTGGTTTGCCTGAATGTCAGCAGCGGCATCACAGATCGCTTGGCGCATTGCTCGTAAACGAATATGCAATGTATCTTCAATGTCCTTGAGATGAATGAGCCACGACTCTTTACTTGTCCCTTCCTCTTCCCCAAAATTGTCCGTCAGAGATAATCTCAGGAACTTCAGGCGTTCCTCTTGAAGTGTCTTGAGCTGATTCTCGTAGTCATTGATACCGGTGGTCAAGAGAATAGAAAGTTCACGGATTTTTTCCAATCTGATATTCCCCCTCCTTGACATGATTCTTCAAGATAGTGTATCGAAGTAAACCAATATTGTCAATGGAGCATTCATTCTTCATGACACTTCGAAGGCCGTTGACTTTCGACTTCGTAGAGAATGCTCCAGAGGAGTTCTGTGGCGGACCTCCCCATCGAAACTGCTTGACACTCCTGCCCAGAAGCGTATAATCAAGACGGGTTGAATAATCACCTGCGAACCGGACCCAAAAGGAGAAAACGATGCGCTATGGATTACTGCTTACCTTGACACCGCTTCTCTGGCTGTTTGCACAGACGAAGCAGCTACAGGCAGCCGACAAAAACCCGATACTCTACGCGCCGGACGTGCTCGGCGTGGATCGTCTGTTTATGATTGCCCTGAAGGTCCCCCCCGATGCCCCGGAGATCCCGGTGACGGTACCCGATAGCGTACGTCTGCTGGATCGCACGCCGTTGCCAACTCCGTCGGAAATCCGCAAGTTCTACTTCCGGACGCTCCAGCCAGCGAAGCGAGCCGAGATACAGTTCGTCTTGCCAGCCGGTGAGGTCATCGTACCCGTCGAGATCTGGTCTTTCGAGGATCTGCGCCAGTATCGAACGCTGAAGGATGTTCAGCTCCCGCGCCGTTGGCCGCTGGGTCAGTCGCTCCCGGAACTGAAAGAGCAGCAGATTTTCCCCACCGGAGCAGAGGGGAAAACACCGGACGAAGCAGCTTCCGGAGGGTGGCTGGAGATGTCTGACGAGGATATCTGGGCCATGCAACCGGACAGCACCGTCCCTCGCTGGCATTGGGTGAACATCCAATTCGGTTGCCCGGTGCATGGCAAAGAAATCTACGAGGGGCGTCCTTATTATCCGTGGATCAAGGAGATGTCCTTCCCCTGGAAATGGAAGATCGAATGTCCAGTCGGCCACGAATTGTACCCCTCCAACGACTTTGGGGCAGGGGACTTCACCAGTGGCGACTTCCCCGACGATGGCATCGGCGGAGGGTACGTCTCTGAGGACAAGCATTATGGTTTCATCGCCGAGTTGTCCCAGGCTTACTGTCACCGGATGCTACAGGTCGCACCGGCCTGCGCCGATGGTTATGTGGCCACGGGTGATATTCGATATGTCCACAAGGCACTGGTTGCATTCTCACGGCTGGCTGTCGAGTATGCCTATCTGGCGACCATGACGCAGCACCGGCACCGCAACACAGTTGGACAGGTCGAGCGATTTGGTCAGGGACGATTCGATGAAGGTCCCTTTCTGAGTCGAACCGGCCTCACGGTCTATGCCATCGACCAACCCGGCTATCAGGTCAAACTCGCATTGGCCTACGACCGCATCTTCCCGGCCATTGATCAGGATCCGGACATCATTCCCTTCCTGCAGCAGAAGGGCTTGGATGTCCAAACCCATGAGGATGTGCGCCGATTTATCGAAGAGAACCTGATGGCAGTCTGGATGCAGGCGGCGATGGACGGATCGACGCAATCGAACGAACCCTATCACCAATGGGGACTGGTCAAGATGGCAGAGGTGCTCAACTACGAACAGGGCCGCGACTTCATGGACTGGCTCTATGACGGCATGGGCAAGATGCGCGTTTTCGTTCCCAACACTTACTTCCGCGACGGCGCCACCTACGAATCTACCGGCGGGTACAATGGCATGCACGTTGCCGC
>JAJRTO010000169.1 GCA_024278235.1 Candidatus Poribacteria bacterium | reverse complement strand
GACTATGGCTGTTTTAGATCCGCCCAGCGAACACTGAGCTTCCCGGCCCCTTCAACGGCAAACCCGGTGGGCCCCCGATCCGGGATGTTTTCACCCTCGACGGACACATCATCGAAATAGACCCTCGCATTGGAAACCACCAATGCGAATCGGCCGGGTGGCAAAAGTTCACGTGAGATGGCAACCAACGGTGTGTCGTTCACGACAAAAGCCAACTGGGGCCCTATCACAGACGCCTGCAATGTGTACCAGGTGTCTTTCTCCACTTCGAATAGTGTGGTAACGGGGACTCCCCAGTCACCTTTTTCCACACGCCAGATAGCCATCGTACCCGCACTGATATTCAGGAAGAAGGCATAGCGATTATCGGCATCTTCTGACTCATAGATGGAGATCCCCAAACTGCCCTGTTCATCCATCGTCTTCTCAAACTTCGCACGACAGCTTACCGTGTAATCCACCCAGTCCGGCTCACCCGCCACAAGCAAGCTCATCGAACCGAGTTCAAAGATCTCGCCGACAGCGGCACCGTCCTGGACATCCCATTTCTCGACGCGTGGTTCAAAGTTATAGACGTCCCACCCATGAAGGTTGCCATCATCGAAATCATCCCACCAGCGTCCTGCAGGGGCATCGAACGCGCTCACAGTGAGGAGCGTTAGTACCATTGCACAGCGACACACCCACATGCAAACAGGCAATGACAAGGCTCTGGTTTTGTCGGTTGTCCCCTGCTTTCTGCCTTCTGCTTTCTGCCTCATCTCTGATGTCTCACATCTCAGCAAATTCCCTATCCTTCGATCAGTTCCCCGCCTTTCTTCAGAAAAGAGATAGCACTTCGGGATACTTCGACCTTCACCTCGTCAGAAATACGAAGGACGACGACTTCATCCTGTACGCCCACAACCGTACCGTGCAAGCCGCCATTGGTAACGACCTGATCGCCCTTCCTCAGCTCACGGAGCATTTCCTGATGTTTTCGCTCCTTAACTCGCTGAGGACGGATGATCAAGAGATAGAATATCACAAAGATAATAACCAGTGGTGCAAACTGAGCAAGAATAGTTGGATCGAACAATGGTCACCTCCTAAAGGATAAGCATGGCATCCCCATAGCTGTAAAACCGATAACGTTGCCGTACAGCTTCTTCGTACGCCTCCATGATGAATTCATAACCACCGAATGCCGTTACAAGCATCAGAAGCGTTGAGCAAGGCAGGTGGAAGTTGGTGATGAGCGCATCTACCACCTGAAATCGGTAGCCGGGATAGATAAACAAGTTCGTTGCCCCACTTTGTGGGACAACGCGTCCATTATCAACGACACTTTCGAGCGTGCGAACGCTGGTCGTACCAACAGCGACGGTTCGACACCCACGAGCTTTGCAACCATTGATGGCATCGGCTGCCTGTACAGGGAACTCGAAACGTTCCCCATGCATTTGATGTTCCTCAATCAATTCGACTTTGACAGGCTGGAACGTCCCTAATCCCACATGCAGTGTCAGTTCAGTCCATTCGATTGCTTTCTGTGCGAGCTGTTCGAATAGGGCTTCTGTAAAATGAAGCCCCGCAGTGGGAGCGGCCACGGCACCATCCCTGCGCGCATAGACGTTCTGGTATCGCTCACGATCCATCTCATCAGGGAATCGCTTGATATAGGGTGGCAGAGGCACATGGCCAAGTTCAGCAAGTATTTCGTTGAGTTCGCCCTGGTATTCAAGTTCCACCAAACTGGTACCATCCCTGTTTTTCTCGATGAGTTTCGCACGGAAGGTTCCGTCAAATTCAATGACAGTTCCACGTTTCACACGCTTGGCCGGGCGAATGAGCGCGTTCCACAGATTGGGTTTCTCTTCGCTGAGTAGAAAAATCTCTATCCTAGCCCCTGTATGCTTTTTTTTGCCGAACAGGCGCGCCGGAATCACACGTGTATTGTTCAGAACCAACAGATCCCCTGTCTGTAACAGTTGGGGAAGACAGGAAAACTCCGTATGTTGGATCTGCCTTGTCTCACGGTCGAGCACCATCAGGCGAGAGGCATCACGGTGAGGAAGCGGATACTGCGCGATAAGTTCCTCTGGCAACGGATAATCGAATCGATCAAGCCGCATCACTAGAACAACTTCCTCTGTGTATCTTCGTCATAGGTCAATTCCAGATGATCGTAGGCCGGTTTCATCGCCACACGTCCTTGTTTCGTCAGAGTGATGAATCCGATCTGGACGAGAAACGGCTCATAGACATCCTCCAGCGTACGTTCATCTTCACTCAGCGCGACAGAGAGTGCCCTGAGTCCCGCACGTCCACTGAACGTCTGGATCAACGTCTGCAAATAGAGACGATCACGTCGATCCAGCCCCAGTTGATCGACTCCGAAGAATTCCAGGGCAATCCGGACGATATCCAGATCAATGACTCCGGTCGCTTTGAAAGTGGCGAAATCCCAGACGCGCTGAAGGAGCCGCTTGGCGATACGCGGTGTGCCACGCGAACGGTTGGCCAGTTCCCATTCCGACTCTTCATCAATTTGAATGTTCAGTTGTTTGGCATTCTGATGGATGATGATACGGAGTTCCTCGGGAGTATAATAATCGATGCGAACACGATGTCCAAAGCGATCACGGAATGGCCCTGTCAGCAGCCCTTCCCGCGTCGTTGCACCAATGAGCGTAAATCGTTGCAGTGGCACTGAAACCATACTTGCACTCGGCCCTTGTCCGATGGTCAGTTCCAGTTTATAATCCTCCATTGCAGGATAAAGATATTCCTGTACCTCGTTGCGGGTACGGTGGATCTCATCGATGAAGAGCACATCCTTGAATGCCAGATTTGTCAGGTGAGATGCCATATTCAGACGTTCGAGATTCGGTCCAATCGTCGAGTTGAATTGGGCCCCCATTTCGTTCGCAATGATCTTGGCAAGCGTTGTTTTGCCGAGTCCTGGTGGCCCAACCAGCAGCACATGTCCGAGGACCTCTCCGCGCAATTTTGCTGCACCGATGGCAATTTCGAGCTGCTCTTTGACCTTGTCCTGACCGATGAACTCATGCAGGTATTCGGGCCTCAGAGTGTAATCTGTTTGCTGCGTGCTCGTTGGTGTATTCTCGTCCTGCATCTGATTTCCAGACCTCTGCCATGATCGTGGCTATGATCGTGTCACATACCGCAGCGCAAGGGCGATCAGGTCATCGAATGTCGAATCGTCTCCCAAGACCTTATGCGCCTCGGCAGCAGCACGACTCGCTGCTGGCTCGGCAACGCCCAATCCTGTCAAGGCTCCCACCACCTGTGCCAGAATAGGCGTCTCGACGGTCCCAGCTACTTGCTCGCTGAATTCCAACGCGTCCATCTTCTTCTTGAGCTTTACGATCAGCTCCCGCGCACGTTGCTGAGAGATCCCTTTGACTTGAGCCAGAGCATGGGTGTCGTTCTGAGTGATTGCCAAGCGAAATTGGGTTGGGGTGAGCCGCGAAAGGATGTTGATCGCCATCGTAGGACCGATACCTGAAACAGGGAGCACACTCTCGAAGATATGCCGTTCTTCCTGCGTGAGAAACCCGTACAGACGCATCTCATCCTGACGGATGTGGTAATAGGTATGCAGTTTAACTTCCTGACCTGCTTCTGGGAGTTGATTATAGGTGGAAAGCGGAATGAATACCTGGTATCCTATGCCCCCAACATCAACGACGGCATACTGGGGTATCTTCGACACCAACTGTCCCCGTACATAGACGATCATGTGATTAATCTCTCAGAAATTGGTGCATCCTACGGGAATGGAGGTGGCAAATCGCAACAGCCAGCGCGTCAGCGGCATGATCGGGGCGGGGAACCGATGGCATGCCGAGCAATGTCCGTACCATCTCCTGGATCTGGTGCTTGCTCGCTCTACCGTGACCAACCACGGATAGTGTTACTTGCAGCGGAGTATAGAGCATCACATCGATGGTTCGTTTCGCTGCGGCGAGTTGGATCACACCCAATGCCTGTCCAACCAGAAGAGCCGTTGCTGAATTCTTGCTGAAGAAGAGTTCTTCCATAGCAACGGTGGTTGGCGTATAATGGTCTATCAATTCCTCCATCGCCTCATAGATCTGAAGCAGCCTCTGATGCTGAGGGGTCTTTGCATCTGTGCGTACAGCTCCATAGTGGACAGCCTTAAGAAGCGATCCCTCGTGGCGCACCAGACCATACCCCATATTTGCAAGCCCAGGATCAATCCCAAGCACTACCATTGTATTCCAACGTTCCGGGCTGTGGGTGCATCCATCTCATCTTTCTGGAGGACATCCCATGAAGTCATCAAGCAGCTTGCTCGAGCATCTCATCAGGCATATCGAAGTTCGCATAGACGTTCTGTATGTCGTCGCTATCTTCAAGTGCTTCCATCAAACGTAATACCTGTTCAGCCTGTTTGCCTTCGACGGAAACCGTCGTCTGAGGAATCATCGTGAGATCAGAAACGGCCATCTCGATGTTGGCCTGTTCGAGCGCGGCGTGTACGGTGTGAAACGATTCAACATCGGTTGTGATCTCGTAACGATCATCCTCAGTTTTCATGTCTTCGGCGCCCGCCTCGACTGCCAGCATAAAAAGTTCATCTTCATCGACTGCATCCGATTTCTCAACGACAATCAGTCCCTTTTTGTCAAATAGATAGGAAACACATCCACGCTCACCAAGAGTGCCGCCATGCTTGGAAAGGATGTACCGAACCTCGGCAATCGCACGGTTCTTATTGTCTGTAAGAACCTCGATCATGATGGCAACTCCACCTGGACCGTAGCCTTCGTAGGATGCTTCCTCGTAGGAAACGCCTTCAAGCTGTCCTGTTCCCTTGAGGATGGCACGCTCGATGTTATCCTGGGGCATACTATAGGACTTCGCATTAGCGATTGCTGTACGTAACCGGGGATTGACGTTTGGATCGCCACCTCCCATACGGGCGGCAATCGTGATTTCCTTGACCAGCTTTGTGAATATCTTACCCCTCTTGGCATCGACAGCGGATTTCCTACGTTTTGTCGTTGCCCACTTGGAATGACCTGACATACTGCACCTCCGTCATCTCAAATCTGTGCTATTGTAGCATATCACCCCCCTGAATGCAAGAGAATCAGTGGTGGACAGAACTCGCTCCGATTGATTTTGACAAACAACCATGTAACCTGTTATAATTTCTAATTAAATTCTTCCTGCTCTTCAGCTACCATTACCCAGGAGGTGCGCCCATGGACTCAAAATTTGGTAAGGTGGGTCTCACATTTGATGATGTCAGCCTGGTACCCGCTTACTCTGAGGTCATCCCAAGTGAAGTGGATACTCGAACCCACCTGACCAATCGCATTGAGCTTAATATTCCAATCTGTAGTGCAGCAATGGATACTGTCACGGATGCGAAGCTCGCCATTGCCATTGCCAGAGAAGGTGGCATCGGCATTATCCACCGGAACTGGGGTATCAAATATCAGATCAGTGAGGTCGACAAGGTCAAGCGCTCAGAAAGTGGCATGATCACGAATCCGATAACCCTCTCGTCTACGGCGACCATCCGAGAAGCTCTCAACGTGATGAGCCGCTATCGTATCGGTGGCATCCCGATCACAGAGGCAGACGGTAAACTTGTTGGCATGCTTACCAACCGTGACGTCAAATATCAGAAGGAACTCGATCGACCTGTATCTGAGGTGATGACTTCAGAAAACCTTATCACGGCACATCTTGGAACAACTCTGGAGCAAGCCAAAGGTATTCTACACAATGGCCGTAAGGAAAAACTGCCTATCGTGGATGAGGCATTCAAACTTAAAGGGTTGATCACCATCAAAGACATCGATAAGATCGCACAATATCCCAACGCCTGCAAAGATAATAAAGGGCGATTGCGTGTCGGCGCTGCGATCGGCACTTCGACATCGCCTGAAGAAGTCGATCAACTCATCGATGCCGGAGTCGATGTCCTGATTATCGACACGGCACATGGCCATTCTTATGGGGTCATCGAGGCAACCCGGAAGATCCGCAAACTCCATCCCGACTTGAATCTGATCGCAGGAAACGTTGTCACGGCTGAGGCGACTCGCGCCTTGATTGACGCTGGTGCAGATGCTGTGAAGGTCGGTGTCGGCCCAGGCTCGATATGCACCACCCGTGTTGTCGCAGGGGTGGGGATTCCTCAGGTAACCGCCATTTACGCATGTGCTCAAGAGGCAGCCAGAGATGGCATCACCATCATCGCGGATGGTGGTATCCGGTATTCAGGCGATATTGCAAAAGCAATCGCAGCCGGCGCAAACTGTGTTATGGTAGGGAGCCTACTTGCGGGTACGGAGGAAAGCCCCGGAGAGACGGTGATCTACCAGGGTCGTAGTTTCAAGATCTATCGTGCAATGGGATCCCTTTCAGCGATGAGTGAACGCGCCAGCGCGGGGAGGGAACGCTACTTCCAGGAAAATCAGGAAAACCAGGAAAAACTGGTACCTGAAGGTATCGAAGGACGAGTGCCCTATAAGGGAACACTGGGCGATCTGGTGTTTCAACTTGTTGGTGGGCTGCGTGCAAGCATGGGATACTGCGGCGCTCCCGACATCGAGACCATGCGTACTGAAACCTGTTTCGTCCGGGTGACCAATGCGGGTGTGCGTGAAAGCCATCCACACGATGTTACCATTACAGAAGAGGCGCCGAACTATAGTCCACCGGCATCCTGAGCGATTCTTGATCCTTCATTTCGAGAAAATATCTAAAACCGGACAGTCGAAGCCAAAGAATGATGTGCTTCTCCGAGTGATTCGCCGTGTGTTCGCTTGCTCAGGGCGTATTCCCAGGTAGCACTCCCCAGTCTCAGTGCCAGGCCCAAACTGATGCGAATGACACCGTTCCGTCGACTCCAACCATTCCGTACAGCAATCCCTCCTACCGCATAGCGTTTCCAGTCTGTGGTCGCTTCCCATCCCAAACGGATATCGGGTCCGGCATCGCCAAATCGCTTGCCGAACTCTGCGACCGCCTTCAACCAGGGATATGCCTGCCAGTTCGCCCCGAAGGTCAGATGCGTGGGGGATGCAGTGACACGACGCCGTTGGAACACATCTTTGAGCAGCACACCGGCCGTGAGTCCCGGGATATTGAATCGCTGGGCAAACCAGTCTGTTTGCATGCCAATATCAAAGTCCCACGCTCCTACCGTCACATCACGATCCACCTGATCCAGAGGATGTTCGAGTTTATCCTTATCGTAGTCAAGCCCATCCATGATGGCTGGAATCACTTCATCCGCTTTGTTTGGGTTGACATCCTCCAACTGGGCATACAGATAAAGACTCGGCATCAGTTCTCCCTGCTTGGCCGTCTGTACCACGCGCTTGAGACGCACACCGATATCGGCACTCTCCAGGTGGTAACCAACGGCCAGGAACCAGGCATGCTCCCACAGGCTATCATAGAGTAGCGCGAGATCCGTTTGAGCCTCGAACCGTTGTTCGTTGACGAAGTAGGTCGATTGTGTTTTCAAGAGCGACAGGCGAACACTGTTGTCCAAGTCTGCTCGATAGCCGATACTGATCCCATATCGACCCATTCCCCGGGTGTAATAGAAGGCAGGTTGGATACGTCCGGCCAAATCTCCGGAAAAACGCGCCTCATCACTCTCGCCCAAATTCGCGTGACGCCAACCTGAGGTGCCAAGGTGAAACGCCAGATGGTTGTCCCGGGCATAAACCAGGGCGGCCGGATTCAATTCGGTACCGGCGTCAATGCTGCGGAGTGCTGTGACAACCCCTCCCATCCCCTCGCTTTGCAGGACATCCGATGCATCTGCAATAGGCAGACACAGGCTCAATGCGGCACATATCATCAGGATAAACGGTAGGCTGTGGATTGAAGATGGGTGATGGAGACTACTTGGGGTTTGCAATGGGGAATTTTTCCGGTGATGCTGCATCAATAATATGGCCTTCATCTCAGTAATACAGCCGGAGGCTCATCTGAGACATGGTTGTGTTGAAACGTCCGAGAACATAGGCATAATCCAACTGAAACGTACCAATCGTGTACCCCAGACCAAATGCCCAGTTGCGAGCGATGCCTCCCCCGATCTGAAAACCGGTGCGCAATAGCAGGCCGCGCCCTACCCGGGACTCCAATCCAACCCTCCAGGAAGCCGCATTGGTCAACTCCGAGGTGAAACAGGTCGGACGTACCCAATCCGTATACCAGGCCAATCCAAATCGGGCCTCGCGGGCCGCACTCTCATGATAACGAGTTTCTGGCCCTCGCCAGAGCGATTCCCGATGATAGCGAACCTGAGACAACAGGTTGGGGAATGTGAGTGCAATCTGGAGCCTTCCATCGAGAAGGGTTCCCTGTACCCCTGTATCGACTCCAACTCCACTGGACTGACCGATCTGAATGTCCCCCATTTGGGCTCGTGAACTCAGATACCGTAACGTTATCCCTGCCGAAATCTGATCTGTCAACGGATAGGCGCCAGCAACCAGCATCTCCAATTCCTGGTAGAGACCATCCACATCGCTGGAGCCAACGATTCCCAACCCATAGCCGCCGGATTTGCGAGGAAAAACCAGGCTGACAGCACTGTAACCCACCAGCCCATAGAGATCCAGATAGGAAAGATCCAGTTGGCGGGAACGCACGCGCATCAATCCCGCTGGATTCCATTGCAGCGCGTTGACATCATCTGCAACCGCCGTAAAGGCGCTTGCCATGCCGAGGGGTCTTGCACCCAAACTGACACGCTCAAAGGCAGCCTCACCGGAGGTCGCGAAGAGGGCACACAGACAGAGCCACCAGCCGAGTGATCGCCAGGGATACACGAAGTTCGCCCTCATTCTGCCGTCGTTCTTCTGTCGATCAACATTCTGAGAAACAGCAGTCCCCCGATGACAACGGCGACATCCGCCAAGCTGATGGCAGGCCACCATCGCAGGCTGATCCACTCGACAGCGACACCGTGACGCGCATAATCGATCAGATTGCTGAGACAACCACCGAGTACCAGTCCAAAGGCAAAGTAACCCCGGTGCATATGCCACAACCTTGACAGGCAATAAAACCCAATGCCCATCAGTATTATCAGGATGACGATACGTAAGACATTGCTGGTGGAAAGCAGTTTGCCCAGATGGAATTGCTGCACAATCATATATTCTCCCCCGGAGATCCGCACCTGGGTATTGGGAAAGATCGCGGGGAGCAACCACTTAGTAAGCTGATCCATACCTATCAGAATTGACATGACCGGCAGGATCAAGACGAGGAACAAATGGGCCGGCCCAGGTTGGGCAGCCCAGATAACAGATGATGAATTTCTCATAAGTAGATACTCTGAAAGTCAGTGGTTAGTGTTGGGGACTTTCATGATGATACCCTATTCTTGAGGAGGCTTCAAGGACGAATTGGTTCTCCCACTCGTTACCGGCACACGTGCACCTTGATGCAACCGGACGTCTTGTCAGCAGCGACCTCAAACGCTTCGCTGATTTCGGAAAACGGGAACCGATGGGTCACGAGCTTGGTCACATCCACTTTACCGGACGCGATCAAGTCAATACTGGTCTCAAAGTCGGTTTTCATACCGCTATAGCCGTAACAGTTGGAGCCAGTGATGATCGCCTCGGACCAGACAATCTGCCCCAATTCGATCTCCAGCGACTTGTGATACCCCGCCAGAAGAACGACCACTCCTCGCCTGCGGACCATTGCCATCGCATCATTGATCGTCTGCGCAACTCCCACCGTCTCGATCACAGCATCCATACCGAAACCGTCCGTGATGTCCCGCACACAATCTCTGAGATCTGCCTCACCAACGCGAACGACATGATCGGCCCCCAGTTGCTTTGCCAGCTCTGCCTGCTGTTCATACTTGACTGTGATGAGGGTCTCCTTGACACCGACTGCTTTGGCAACCGCCAGACAGAGTTGGCCAATGCTTCCCCCTCCCAGGATGGCCATCCGGTCACGATAGGTAACCCCGGACTGTGCCACCGCCCGATGAGAAACGGCAAGTGGCTCCACCATGGCGCCCTCCTCGAAACTCATGCTTTCCGGCAACTTGAACAACCCCGAGGCATGTACGGTCGTGTATTCTGCGAAACCGCCATGCGCGTTGTGGGAAATGCCCTTCCGTTGGGCGCAGTGATTGTAATGACCTGTTCGGCAATAGGTACATTGACCGCAGTGTGAGAAGCACTCAGCAGTGACTTTGTCGCCCTGTTGAAATCCGGTCACACCTTGACCGAGTTCAGCAACGATACCGCACGTTTCATGGCCGGACGCAAAGGTCGTTGGTTGACTCCAGTGGCCGAAATAGCTGTGCAGATCACTCCCACAAATTCCCGCTCGTTTGGTATCCAGCACCACATATCCTGGAAGCGGATCAGACCGATCGACCTCCTGAATACCTATCTGTCCAATCCCCGTATAGATCGCAGCTTTCATTTTTCTCATGGTTGGGCCTACCTCCCCGAAGTGATATTCGCTGGTCGCCAGTTGCTATACTGAGCGCACATGGAATCTGTGAGTAGCATCGGCGTCAGGGAGCAGTGTCTCACTGTCTCACTGTCTCACTGTCTCACTGTCTCACTGTCTCACTGTCTCATTGTCTCATTGTCCCCAAGCAATCGTTTCATTCTCCCACATTTTCACAAAACCTAAATGCGTTCGGTATAGTCATGGGATTCTTAGCTCCCGGCTCCCGGCATTGCCATTATCGCATATTGGGGAGAGTCCGGCAATGTGAAAGCGGAGCCTCCATTTCAAGTATATGTGGATACCCAGAGCTTATCCGAAAACTGTTATGGTATAATATGCCTCATCCAACCTTGATGTTTTAGGAGGTTCCCCATGTCCAAGAAGCGAAACGGAGAGAAAATTACGATCCGCAGATGTGTGGGATACCCCAATCGAAGGCATCCCACGATACAATGACAGTACTGATTACTGCGCTTTGATTCCGGACCAGGTCGTTGTGAGTTTCCCGCCGGGTTCCACGGCGGTTGCGGGGAGGCCCTGCTCCATCAGTTGTCGGATCTGTGCACCGCTCAGGGCTCGGTTGTAGATCACGACCTCATCGATGATACCATCGAAATAGACGAGTGTGTTGACATCGCCACCACGTCCCTGGGACCATCCGATACGGACGGGCTCATCCGGCCAAGTGTCATAGGGAGCTGAAGGACGATGCATATTGCCACCCGTCACATCCGCATCCGTCTGCTCGACGCCGTTGACATAGGCGAGACCTTCGGAACCGTCCTCCACGAGCGCAACGTGGTACCACTGGTTAAGCCCGTTGACGAAGCAATTGGATGTTGCGAAGTAGCCCTCAGTGCCACCACCCGTAGCGCCCCAGGTCAGTCCTGCGTCTCCGGCAGTCGCAATGCGGAAGTTGTATACATCCGTGCCCCAACCGATCTTGTTGCCTTTCCAGACAACACCGGCATGATCATTACCGGCGGCATCTTTGGTAGCACGGGGGAAGATCCATGCGGCGACTGTGAGTGCGTCCGGGAGTTCGAGCGTCGGGTTGCTTGGAATCTCGATGCCATCGCCATCACCATCGAAGTCCAACGCAGCTCCGACTTGGCCCGTCACCATCTGTGGATTTCCCTTCACGATGCCGTCGTTGCCCATGCCGCTCTTGTCAATCCCATCACCATCGAGTGGCCAGTAACCCACGAGTCCAGCGACGATGTCCTCTTCCACAATTGCATAACTGAAACCAGTCAAAAGCATCCCAAGTGCCAACAAACATATCAGAGTTTTCATGGTGTACTCCTCATTCATTCCAGATTCAGATTAGATTAGAATATAGAAACGGTGAGATTCACTGTTATTGAGGAATTACAGCGAATCGCGATGCGCGGGGATTTGACATCACCTCCTCACTACGGTGCGAACCATCTTCGCCGTCGGACCGCAAGCAGGTAGACCACCCGTGGCCCAAGCAGTGACAGAAGTTATTGTCGTTTGAGCTGACCCCAGGAGGTCGCCAGTTTGCCTTTCGGACCGACGGCGAGGGGGACGCTCTGTTCCATCAATTTTATGACCTCTTCTTCTGAGAGAGGACGGTTGAACAGGAAGACTTCGTCGATGATACCATCCACATACCCTTCACTGCCAATGTTACCACCAATGCCCATCGAATAGCCGATACGTACGGGATGTCCTTCCAGGGGAGCATAGGGCGCGTTGGGACGGTTGGCATCCCCACCGCTCACTGCGAACCCCGTTTCACCGTTCACGTAAGCGATCCCTTTGGTGCCATCTTCTACCAGTACCACATGGTACCATTTTTCCATCTTGTCCACCATACCATCGGTCGCAAAATAACCCTCGACCGGGCCGGTACAAGCACCCCAGGTGAAGCCGTTCGTACTATGTTCGGCGATCCGGAAGTTGTATACATCCGTACCCCAGCCGATCATGCTGCCTTTCCAGACAATGCCGGCGTGATCAAACATGGCACGTGGGAAAAGCCAGGCCGCTACAGTGAATGGTTCGGTCAGTTGAAGTTCCTCATGATCCTCAATGTCAATACCGGTGTCTTTTCCGTTGAAATCGAATCCCATTCCGAACTTACCAGGCACCGGCATCGGTTTGCCGACGAGAACCCCGTCATGACCATTACCTGTCTGGTCTTTGGCAGTACCATCATCAAAGGTCCATGCTGCTACGAGTCCATCGAGGAGATCCGCCTGTGCGGGGCCCCCAACCAACATGCCCAGCGCGCAAGCAAGGGCAACATAAAGAAAGATGTGTTTTTTGTGCATCTACAAGTTGTTTGACGCCCTGATTCCAGGGCGTTAAACAGACCTCCTTCCAAGCTGTTTTCTTGTTGCCGCATTATAGCACGTCAGTCCAGCACCTGCAACAGAAAACTAGTCGGGCTGAAACTCCCCGGCTTCTTGATGTTCCTTGCCAATGTGTGGGTAGCTTCCCTCCCTCCGGGAAAACGGGTGGCGAGGGCAGCTTGTCTGCGCATGCTGTCTCGCCTGGGCACAGACAAGCTGTCTGTGCTTGAAAACGGCAGTTTGCTACTCGGTGATTCTCTGGCCGCCAGGGCGCGGAAGCGCCATAAAGCGAAACAAAAACGGAGTTCGAGTGATGATCAGGGGTGAAAGTATGAGCTACTCAGATTCATCCTGCTGGCGGATAACATGTATCTGTTCGGTTCGCAGATTCTCCATCGTCTGAAGAGCGCCGTTGGGCCAACGGATTTCGATCTGATCCACGGCATCAGCTTCTCCGAGTCCGAAGAGCAGCCGGAGATCGTTCCCCGACAGATAGCTTGCGCCACAGATCACCTCACGCATCTGCGTGAGACCATTGGCTGTCAGTCGGACACGTGCGCCGATGGCGTCTCTGTTGCCGTCTGCCCCCACCAGTTCTATCATTATCCATGATCGCCTACTGCCCACTTCGTTGCGTAGAACCACTGCGGGACGATTGGCCTGGCAAAGCACGACATCGGTGTCGCCATCATTATCGATGTCACCAAAGAGCATTCCTCGTACGACATAGGCAGTTTCACTGAGCCCGGCCTCCACAGTAACATCTGTGAACTGGCCGTTCTGGTTCCGAAAAAGTTGGGCAGGCTGCGCATACCGGTGAGTGGGGTCGATCTGCTCGACGTTATCCCAGATATGCCCGTTGCCGACGAACAGGTCGAGCCACCCATCATTGTCGAAATCCAGGAAACGCGTGCCAAATCCAAGCGAGTAAAAGGAGGGTTCCGCAAGCCCGACCTCGAATGTCACATCGTAGAAATAACCATCTCCGTCGTTCTGCATCAAACAATTCGTCTCCAGGGCAAAGTTGGTAACGTACAAATCAGGGTCCCCGTCGTTGTCATAGTCCGCAGCATCGACGCCCATCGAGTTGTTTGTGAGGCCATCACCGTTATATGAGGTACCACGGACAATTGCTTCTTCCTTGAATGTGCCATCCTTCTGATTGATGAAGAGTGTATTCCGGGTCATATCATTGGCGACGTAGATATCGAGCCAACCATCATTGTCCAAATCCGTGAAGACGACTCCTAATCCGCGCATTGTTGTTTCGTAGACGCCAATCTCCCCGGTAACATCCGTGAACGTACCATCTCCATTATTGCGGTAGAACGTATCCGCAATGCCATCATATTCCTGTGGGCCACAATAGATCCGCATCTCCCCATAGTAGCATGGTACATCTGTGTCCAGCGAGTATTCGACGTAGTTGCAGACATACAAATCGATATCCCCATCACGGTCGACATCGGCAAAGGCTGCACTCGTGCTGAACAGCGGGCAACCCACCCCGGCCTCCTGAGTCACATCGGTAAACGTGCCATCTCCATTGTTGTGATAGAGCACATTCGATCCGAAGTTCGTGACATACAGGTCAAGGTAACCATCCCCATTGTAGTCCGCTGCCACTGCACCCATGCTGTAAGTGCTATCTCCAACGCCTGCTGCTGTCGTGACGTCTGTGAAATATCCGTTATCATTGCGATAGAGTTGATTGGTGATATTAGAGGAAGGTTCGAGAGGATCGTTGCCCTGGGCAAAATAGAGATCGAGATCACCGTCATTATCGTAATCAAATAGGACGCCACCGCTCCCGACCGATTCGATGAAGAGGCGTTCGGGCGAGAAACCTGTGATATGCTTGAAGTCAAGCCCCATCTCAGCGGTGACATCCCGGAAATAGGGATCTGTTTCTGCCACCAGAAGATCAGAAAACCAGAGGGCCAGAAGACCGGAGAGACAGCATGTGAGGAAATGGGAAAGTGAAGAAACGGGGATGCGTAATGCGCAATGCGTATTAGATCCAATACGAAATACGCAATACGAAGTACGCATTGGAGAATTCCCTTCTTATTCCCTTGCCTTAGAGACAGATCGTACGACCCGGAAGCCAATATTATGAGTGGAATTAAGGGGATAGAAGCGGAAACGCAGTGTGGTGCGCATGAACGCACGTCCAAAATCCCATGATCCGCCCCGGATTACCCGGTCGCTTAGCACATCACGCCGACGGAGATTTACCGGGTTGCGTTTGGGACTTTGTTGGTAAAAACCCGGATCGTATTCATCGAGGCACCATTCCCAAACATTTCCAGCGAGGTCGCATACACCCTCCGGAGAAGCTCCCCGGGATAACTGTCCGACAATGGTTGGACGATTATAACGGCGGGCAAAATTCGCATGACGAGGGGTTGGCGGCGAGTCTCCCCATGGATACTTGTATCCATGTACGCCAGCCGCTGCACGTTCCCACTGAGCTTCGGAGGGAAGACTGCCACCAATCCATTCTGCAAAGGCTTGAGCATCGAACCAGGTCACGCCCACGACAGGCTGTTTATCATCGTTGACCGTTTCATCAGCCCACGTGTCCTCCCCTTGATAACCACGTGGTTTGGAGCGTTGGGTATCTTCTGTGAAGTACCGATATTGGCGGTTTGTGATCTCGTATCGGGAAATTTCATACGCATCGAGATAGACACGATGTTTCGGAACCTGGGCATCAAAATGGCGTCGATCCAGCATCGAACTACGGAGTTTCGCATCTTCATAGGCAGCCCCGGCTTCTTCCGAAGTAGATCCCATCCAGAATTCTCCTGCAGGGATGCGCACCCATTCGATAGAGGCCAACGCCCGTTGGGCCGCATCACTCAGGAAAGATGAACTGGACACCTCTCCCCCATATACAGCCACACCACGGAAGATACCCCAGATCACTAATATAGCAGATATATACTGAGAGAAACGCCAGTTCATGGTTAGGGACAGGCTATTCAGTACGACGCTTCAGATCACCCCACGCCATCGGTAACTTTGCACGAGGTGAGATTGCAAAAGGCTCCAGGAGATCCTCGAAATATTCAAACTCAGAGATCATTTCTCCAGCTCCATCAGCAATCCCTACATAAACCCCTACCTGCAGATCCGGCTCGAATTTCTGATCGGTCTGGCCGATCTGGGTCCAGTTGTCGCCAACCTGACGTTTGTACCATGAGGTGAATGTATCTCCCTCTCGCTTTAGACGCATGAATACGTCCATCGGTCCAGCAGGTTCCTGGAAACCGGGTACTGTCCCGACCAGTCCTTCGCCTGCGTCAAATTCACGCTTCTGATATTGCAGGACGGCATTACTTCCTTGAGCAGCACCACGTCCCCAGAGTTTCAGAGTAACCCATTCACCAGCTCTTCCCTGGCGGTCTTTTGTTGTGGGTGAGTAGGCGACGAGTCCTGCTACCGTGCTTGAAGGCTTATAGTCCATGAAAACATGGGTTTCTACATCAAAATCGCCATCACGTTCCTGATACAGACGGTTCGTGGTATCAGAAGCCCAGAGGTTACGATTCACTTCTCCTTTGACGTGAAGCCAGCCGGTTTTTGTCTGGCCGACATCCCATTCTTTTGGTTCAATGGACCAGCTCCAGTTGGGGTTCTGTAGACTATTTCCATCGAAAGGATCCCCCAGCGATGCGGCTTGAACCACCCCCGCCAAGAACGCTGTTACCGTGACGATAGACCATACCAGATACCACCGAGATGATTGTCTTGCGTCCACCATCTTGAGAACTCCTTGACACAGAAAAACTTGCAAAGAAATGTGCAGCCCCTCAAAGTGTCGATGAAAGGCTGCACTCGATTGTCCATCTCGACGTCATCCATGGGTTATTCGCTCTTAAGAGCACTCCATGTGACCGTCAGACGGTGTTTAGGATCAACTGCGGTAACGGGTGATGACGCTTCTTTGAAATAATCATAGGAAACGGTCATCATACCAGCGCCGGGACCGTCAGCGATACCCGCGTAGATACCGACTTCCAATGGATCCTGGAGTTCGTTGGTGACCTTACCAACCGGCACCCAGTCGCCCTGGGCTTCCGGTTTGAACCAGGATTCATACTCATTGCCCGTGCGTTTGATGCGCATCTCAAGTGGGATTATTCCCTGAGGTGGATTGTAGTCCGGTTGAGTACCAACATATCCCGGAGCCCCGTCATCCTCACGACGCTGATACTGAAGGACAGCATTATTGTCCTGCGCAGCACCACGTCCCCAGAGTTTCAGGGTGACCCATTGGCCATCACGGGCCTTGTGATCCTGCGTGGTCGCAGAGTAGGCGATGATTCCAGCGACGGTACTGGCATCCAGATAGTTCACGATCATCGAGGTTTCAACATCGAAATCCTGATCGGTTATCTGGTAGAACCGGGTAGCAGTATCATCTGCCCAGACGTTCTGGTTGTAACCGGCTTCAATAACGAGCCATCCGTCTTTCAGGCTCCAGGGGCTGAGATCTCCGTTCCGTACCTGCCAGAACGATGCGAGATCAGTACCTGTAAACTCATCGCTCAGAAGTGCCTGTGCATAGACACCCGGAACGAGTGCAAGGGCTATCGCAATCACGATACCCCATCCCAACAGATTCTTCATTCTGTGTGACACTCCTTTCTGAGCACAAGACTCTTTGATGAAAGTAAATAACCGATGTTGCCAGTAATTCTGCTGCATCATACCATAGATGGATCTGGATTGCAACAGAAAAGATCTTCATCTCATTTCACTTCATCCTCAAGAATCAGGGTTCGGAGAGCTTGCACATCAGGATTATTTGGATCGGCCTGGTAAGCACGCTCGATCTCCTGCTGGGCTTTCGACGTTTTACCGAGATGATGATAGACAAGTGCCAGGGTCGCCCGATGTTCAGAACGGGGATCCGCGGATACCGCTGCCTGGGCCAACTTCAGCGCTTCATCGAGACTACGATCCTGCTCGGCCAGGAGGCGTGCTAAGGAGTTCTTGGGAAAAGGGATCTCCGGCGTAAGCTCAATCGCATGTCGGAGATCCGCCTCAGCGCCGGCGATATTCCCTCGCTGGTAGCGTATCTGGCCTCGCCACCAGTAGCCCGGAGCCCATTGGGTTGCACGTGCAATCGCCATATCGTACACAGCCTCCGCACCGGCCAGATCGCTTCTCATCTAGCGGATCTGCGCCAACTGAGGATAGCTATCCGGAAAATCGGGGGACAAGCGGATGACCTCCAGAAATGCGGACTCAGCAGCATCCAGATTGTCCTGCTTGGCCTCGATGATTCCGAGGTAATAATGTGCCCTCGGTGTATCGGGATTATCATGAAGGATCTGTATGCACGTCTTCTTTGCGCTGTCAAACTCGCCAAGTCTCATTTGAACGTAGGCCCTTTCAAGGATAGCCTCCGTGAAGGTAGGATCCGCTTCCACCGATTTCTGTAGTTGCGCCAGCGCTTCTTTCCATTGCTGCTTTTTGCGGAGTTGGTAAGCCTCTCGGAGATATACCTGGGCTTTGGCACGACGGTAGCGAGTCAGAGCTTCCTGACCCTCCTCTTGCGCTCCAAGTCTGAAGAGCGTCTGGGCATGGGCATAATGGAAAGAAGCATTATCCGGGTCGAGCGCCACTGCACGGCTATAGAACCTGCGTGCCGCATTGAGATCACGGCGTTTGGCGGCTACCTGCCCCCTCCCATAAAATGCCGCAGCCATCGTATCATCCTGTTCCAATACCATCTGGAAGGCTGCATCTGCCTCATCGAGACGGTTCTGCTCAAGTAATACGACCCCGAGGTTTTGATAAGCGATCGTTGCATCGGGATCATAGAGTACGGCGGAGATATAGTATTGCCGCGCTTTCTCGTAGTCCCCCCGGGAGGTCTCAAGGAGTCCTAAACCGATATACCATGATACTGACGCATTTTCCTTCGCTGTCTCAATCGCACGCCGATACCACTTCTCCGCTTCATGGAACTGCCCAGACAACCGATAGGCATCAGCTAATTCGCCTTGCAATCCCGGTGTCTCCGGTTGGAGTTCCAAAGCGCGTTGAAAAGCTGCAATCGCCCGTGGATATTCTGCGAGTTTGACAGCAGATATCGCCAATCCCACATGAGCCGGAAGAAGTTCCGGACGTTCCTCTACAAGGCGAGCATAGAGTTCTACAGACTTCTGCCACTCTTTCTTCTGATAGGCATCTTCTGCTTCCCGCAGGCGTATCTCGATTTCCGTGGGATAGCCCGAGGTCGTGGACTTATCTTCGGCGACACCGGACATCGGTTTCATAAGGATGAAGAATAGGAGCAAGATCGAAAGGACACGTGTCATGACAGTAAGGATTCCTCTGTTCTCTGAAGATACAACCATCCTCGTCTACAAGTGCTGCTCCAGGAAGGGGACTGCCGCCTCCCACAAGAGCAAGTGCCCTTCAGGATGGAGTACATAGTCAAAGTTGCATTCTCTGCCAAGTAGACGGTAGGCTCGGCGGACGGTTGTCTCTATCCCGTCACGATCCGCCGGTGTGATGAGTGAGTCCTGTTTGCCGGCCTGCAACTGCATCGGTCGTGGTGCGATCAAGCTGAACAGTTCCGGCACATCTCCATATTGCAAAATGCCTGGCAGGTACTGAATCCCGCAAGAGGACAGCTTCAGTGATCGCTCTCTGAAAGTGTTCATACACCCCGCCGGGATACATACCTTGATCCGGTCATCGAAAATCGTCAGCCACATCGCCGTTCTCCCACCGTAGGAGTTACCGATACAACCAAGACGATTTTCGTCTACCTCCGGTCGGGAGGCAAGCACATCCAGTGCAGCCTGTCCATCCTGGATGTGCAGGTCGAGCACATTCATGCCATACATCGCCGCGGCCATCTGGATGACGTTGCACCGGTCGCGATTCCCGATCCGATCCAGATGCCCATCTCGACCCTTCCAGCCCCACCAGGCAGGAGCCAGTACAACATATCCTGAGCGGACGGCGGACAGTCCATACGCCCGACGGCTATTGTCTTCTTCATCCATCCCTTGCACACCGCACACCGAATCGATCCCATACCTGGCATGGCCGTGAGACACGATCAGGCCGGGGCGACGTTCTCCGGGTGCTAAACTATGAGGCACGAGCAGATATGCCACCAGCGTTGAAATGGCACTGACGGGGATGCGCAACAGATGGCGTGTATGATCCTCCGTTGACACGGATTCGACGATCTCTATCTCTTGCTCAACTCGCTCTGGCAGAGGTCCACGGAGCGTCCTCAGCTTTTCCCGGAATCGAGCCTGCCATCCGGGGAAGTTTTCCCCTTCACAATATATCATACGGGGTGGATGCATGCGTCCGAACGCCGCGAGAAAATCGATAAATGATTCCGTTTGCATAGCTATCGTCCCAACCGGCCAGCGTCGATGATGAAACCATTCTGACCACGTTCGTCATTACGACACAGTGAAGGATACTATTTCCTTGAAGAACCACCGCGTTTCGGTTTACTATGTTATCGGTTTTCCACGTTCAAGTCAATCAATATTGCATCATCGCGAGTCTCTGGATGAACCAACCTGTTAAGGGAGAGATATATGGCGTATGAACTGATCGCTGATTATGCATGTGTGACAGGCGAAGGACCGTTGTGGCATCCGCAAGAACAGAAAGTCTACTGGACAGACATACCAACCGGTCGGATGTTTCGATATGATCCCATCTCCGGTACACATGAGCAATTCTATGAAGGAGAAATCGTCGGTGGGTTCACAATTCAAGAAGATGGTAGCTTGCTTCTGTTCATGGCAAGAGGAGCCATCGCTGTGTGGCGTGATGGCGAGTTGAGGCATGTCATCGATGAGATCCCTGAGGAGCGGGAGAGTCGCTTCAACGACGTGATCGCCGATCCCGCCGGACGCGTCTTTTGTGGCACGATGCCCAGCAAGGACCATCCCGGCAGGCTCTACCGACTGGATACTGATGGCACATTGACCCAGGTGCTTGATGGCATCGGTTGCTCCAACGGTATGGGATTTACTCTTGACCGCAGGCAAATGTACTATACGGATTCTGCGAAACGGGAGATCTATCTGTTTGACTACCATAGGGACACCGGGGACATTACCAATCAACGACTCTTTGTGCAGACACCGGAAGGAGAGGGTGTTCCTGACGGCATGACCGTAGATTCGGAAGGATATGTCTGGTCGGCTCGTTGGGATGGCAGTTGCTTAGTGCGTTATGCTCCGGACGGCACCGAAGACCGTCGTGTGGAGTTCCCAGCGAAGAAGGTTTCCTGTGTCACCTTTGGAGGTGAGGATTATACGGACATGTATGTGACAACCGCCGGGGGAAACCAGAAGGAGGAAGATGGGGCCGTTGCCGGTGCTCTCTTCCGGATCAATCTCGGGATTCAGGGAATGGCCGAGTTTCCATCCAGGGTAGCACTACCTGGATAGGAGGAAAGTTTCAGTACTTCAAGCAATTTGATCGATAGAGAAGAAAGGAATCGTACCGTATGAACCGACCGAACTTCATTGTTTTTCTTACCGATGACCAGGGATACGGCGATCTTTCGTGCATGGGGGCAACCGATTTCCGTACGCCACATTTGGATCGGCTTGCACGCGAGGGGGTTCGTTTCACTGACTGGTACTCGAACTCACCTGTGTGTAGTCCTTCACGCGCCTCGCTGCTCACCGGGCGTTACCCGGGGAATGCGGGAGTTCGCTCCATCCTGGCTGGGCATCGTACTGCGACCGGGTTGCCGACCCATGTACCGACCCTGGCTTCTGCACTGAAACGACTCAACTATCAGACGTACATGATCGGGAAATGGCATCTGGGTGTGGAAGACCAGGCACGACCGCATCATCACGGTTTCGATCACTGGTATGGCTTCCTGGCGGGATGTATCGACTACTACTCACACATCTTTTATTGGGGAATGAACCGGGGAGGGCCGGGTCAGAATCCTACTCATGACCTGTGGGAAGACAATCAGGAAGTCTGGAACAACGGAGAGTATTTCACCGAGATGATCACCCACAAGGCGGTTGAATATCTGCGGGATGCGGCAAGCTCAGAGGAACCGTTCTTCCTCTTTGTCGGATACAACGCTCCTCACTACCCGATGCATGCACCACAACAGTACATGGATCGCTTCGCCGATCTGCCGTGGGATCGGCAGGTAATGGCCGCTATGATCAGTGCAGTGGACGATAGTGTCGGGGATATTATGGCAGAACTGGAACGCCTGGGGGTGGCTCAGAACACCTTCAGTTTCTTCATGGCGGACAATGGACCTTCACGGGAATCACGTAACTGGTTGGACGGAACTCTTGATCCCTACTATGGTGGCACTGCTGGCAAGCTCAAAGGACATAAATTCAGTCTCTATGAAGGAGGGATTCGTGTCCCCGGTATCATGCACTGGCCTTAAGGAATCCCCACTGGTCAGCTCCTGAACACGCCCTGTGCAGCGATGGATGTTTTTCCGACCATGTTGACAGCGGCTGGTGGAAATCCATCCGCCTATGAACTCGATGGTATCGACATCCTCCCCTATGTCGCCAAAGGTGAGCCACTGCCTGATCGAAACCTCTACTGGGAACAAGGGGATCAGCTTGCAATGCGGTGTGGGGAATGGAAACTGGTACTCAATGGTCGTCTGGTGGAGGGAGCCCCACCTGAGGATGCCGTCCATCTATCCAAGATCGACGAGGATATGAGCGAAAACCGCAATCTAAAAGACGCACAAACTCATCTTGTTGCTGAATTTACCCATGCTGTGAAATCCTGGCATGCTGGTATTGAGGAGCGATGGGAGCGCGAATTCTCGGTGAAAAAACAGGGGAAGACCTCTCATTGATCGCTCAATGTTCCGATGTCCATCCGTTCAGCGACTCCTGCCAGAAGCGAACGCGTCCATCCTGCATCAATAGAACCCGGTGTGCTTCTGCCGCCGCTTCTCCCCCTTGAGTGATACTCTCACCAGCCACCCCGGGCACGACACGATACCCCGTGCGTCGTAGCAAACTTGCACGGCGCACGGCACGCTCAATATCGTTTTGATCGACCACCGATGAGATTTCGACTGCCAACCAGATGTCAGAGGATTCAGGTGACTGGCGTGGCTTCCCGGTGACGAGGAGATCCAGAAGCAGGAAGTCATCAAATTCATCAGGACTCAGTGTTTCTTCCAGCATGTCTTCAAGAATGTAAGGTTCGACAGCTTTAACACGACGTAAGAGGCGACCAAAATAAGCACCGGCACGATCTCGATAGGTGATCTCCAGCATGCGTCCCTGGAGCCCTCCGACGATATCCGTCAGCCGCTCGTGAGACTTGATCAAAGCATTGAGTCGTTCCTCGGTGCGCTGCTGGGCTTCAGCCAATCCTTTAACAGTCTCCGTCAGCGCGTCCAGTCGTTCCTCGGTGCGTCGCTGAGCTTCGGCCAATGCGTCCAGTCGTTCCTCGGTGCGTCGCTGGGCTTCAGCCAACTCTTTAACAGTCTCCGTCAGCGCGTCCAGTCGTTCCTCGGTGCGTCGCTGAGCTTCAGCCAACCCTTTAACACTCTCCGTCAATGCGTCCAGTCGTTCCTCGGTGCGTCGCTGGGCTTCAGCCAACTCTTTAACAGTCTCCGTCAGTGCATCCAGTCGTTCCTCGGTGCGTCGCTGAGCTTCAGCCAACCCTTTAACACTCTCCGTCAGCACGTCCAGCCGTTCCTCGGTGCGTCGCTGAGCTTCGGCTAGTTCCTTGACCACTCCCGGCAATGCCAGCAGTTCATCCGAAAGCAGTAGACCACGCAATTCTGCTTTCCACGTCGGGTGTTCCACCAGAAGTTGCACTAAGTCATGATAATCTTGGATAGTGAATGCCATGGTCAAACGTCCTTACATGATGGTAACCCAATTGTACCTGACAATGTCCGTGCGATTCAAGAGAATCGAGAGGATGGATTTCCTTCAGAGCCCATTCTAGCCTCCGCTTGGCCTTCGTGCAACAAAAAAGAGGGGGATGCTGTGAGGTATTCCATCTTCGTAGTGATAGCTACCGACTTCGTGGGAAGGAGAAGCACCTGGAGGAATCGGTAGCTTCCTCGGCGTTATCATCTGCTTGATTCATGACCTTGTCAGGTGGGGATTTTCGAGTCGGATCGAGTTCAGGGAAATGGTTCTTGACAGATCGGATTCGACACCGTATGCTCAGTACCGTTTGTCTCATACTGATTCCGGACTGAAAGCTACCATTCGAGAGGAGGGACCAACGACGAAAGACCGACACAGAGCCTCTGTACTTGGTCGTTGGTCGAAGGCAAATGACACTGTTGAATTCGTATGGTAGCGAAGAGTAGCAAGCCGAAAAACGCGGCAAGATGTGCTATTATTCCTTAGGAGGAGCACATGCACAGAAGCATATTTCCAGTTCTCATTGTAGCTTTCATCACACCTGCGATGTTATCAGCACCAGTTTCCGCCGAAGATGTGGAACGGCGGCAGATCGTTGCGGTAAGAGTTGAAGAGCCACCGAAGATCGACGGTAAATTGGATGATGTTGTCTGGCAGAAGGCTCAGCCATCGGAGGGGTTCATACAGATGAAGCCCCATCGTGGAGAACCGATGAACCAACAAACCAGCATACGTGTGCTCTATGATGATGAGAATATCTACTTCGGTTTTCAATGTGATGACTCCGAGCCTGAGAAGGTGCTTGGCACGGAGATGAGGCGCGATTACCAGGTCTGGGAAACGAATGACTACATCCGGTTCGTGATCGACACGTACCACGACCAGAGGAATGCGTATTACTTCGGAACGAATCCCCGAGGGGCCAAAGTGGATGCGCGGATCACGGATAACGGCCAGTTCCATCTCAATTGGGATGCCGTCTGGGACGGTGCTGCCACGCGCCACTCAGAGGGATGGTCGGCAGAATTCGCCATCCCTTTTGGGCAGCTTCGTTTTCCACACAAAGAGGAGCACGTCTGGGGTTTCAACGCGGCGCGGACGATTCGGCGGGCGGATGAGGATGGGTGCTGGACCTCTATCGAGACGGACAATATCAATGTGATCTCCAACGCGGGTGAACTTGTCGGGCTCCAAGATCTGCCCCGGGGACACCGATTGGAGGTCAGGCCAATTGGCGTCCTGGGAGTGGAAGCGAACTATCGTGATGATGAGACAGAGGTGGATTCTGTGGAGCGTCCCAGCCTGGATGTCAAGGTTGGCATCACATCTGACCTGACACTGGATCTGACGGTGAACACAGACTTTGCGCAAGTAGAGGCGGATGATGAGCGGGTCAACCTCTCACGGTACGACCTCTTCTTCCCGGAGAAGCGACCCTTCTTCCTGGAAGGCGTGGGCATCTTCGGCAATCCGGACCGCGTTTTCTCCAGGGCGCTTCCCATCTTCTACAGCCGTCGCATCGGCAGTGCAGCGGGGAGAGAAGCGCAAATTCTGAGAGGGCTCAAGCTGACCGGCAAGCTGGGCAACCAATCCATCGGCTTGCTCAATGTCCAGACCGATGAGGTGACGGACGAAAAGGGGGAAACACAGACTCCTGCGATCAACTTCTCCGCCTTCCGGGTCAAGAGAGATATCCTCCGCTCATCCTCCATCGGGATGACCTTTCTCAACAAATGGCCTCGTGTGGGCGAAGGAGACCACCAGACCTTCGGTGTGGATGCGCGCTTCAATCCCAGGAGCGAGTTGACCATGCATGGCTCAGTGGCCAGGACGTGGACTGAGGGGTTGAACGGTAAGGATATGGCCGGTCAGTTCAGTGGCGAATGGCGAGGAGAGAACTGGAGTGTGGGCGGCTCGTACAAAGATATTCAGGAGAACTTCAATGCCGAAATGGGATTTGTCAACCGGACGGACATCCGGGAAAGCGTGGCCTGGTGGGGGAAATCATTCGAGATCCGGAAGGGCATTCTTCGCAACACAGGTGGCAGAGGACATTATGCGGTCACCACAGATCATGACGGAGGACTGGAAAGCCGCTCGATCGGCTTCGATTACGGTCTGGAATTGGAAACCGGGGATTCGGCAGGCATCGGGATAGATCCACACTGGGAATATCTGGAGGGAGACTGGGAAATCCGGAAAGGGATCGTGATCCCGAAGGGCCTCCATCGGTGGGTTAGCTATGGCATAGGCGGGGGAACAGATGACAGCCGCTGGCTGAAGATCGGTGGCTCATATGGTCGCGGCGGATTCTACAACGGGAATCGCCAATCCGTTTCCTTGAATGGCCACATCCGTCCGATATCCAACTTGCTCATCACCGGCAGCTACAACTGGAATTCCATCGAACTGGATGATGGGAGCTTCACAACGAACACTGTCAACAACCGATGGATCTACGACGTCTCTCCCGATTTCCTCATCAAGCTATTTCTCCAATGGAACGACGACAATGACATCGTCCGTGGCAATTTCCTCCTCCGGTATACATACCGTCCCGGCAGCGATTTCTACATCGTCTATAACGAACTCCGGCAGGGCAGCGATGTCGCACAGCGTTCCATCGTCGGCAAGCTCATCTATTTCCTCAACCTCTGAACGATGACAGATGTGTGGACCGATTCACACCGGAGGAGGCATTTATCCCTGTCATCACGCTGCCCTGCCTGCCGACTATTTCAGCAGCACGATATCCAGCGTGAACACATTGCTCAACGCCGAATGCTCCAGCCCCACGGAGGGCAGAACATCCCGGGTGTCCAACGTGAAGATGTTGCTGAGCGCCGAGTGCTGCATAGGCGTCCGGCGCGTATCAAGTGTGAACACGTTGCTCAATGCAGAATGTTCGATAGCATGAGCGATCCCAGCATGAAGGACACCAACACATAACAGAATGATCATCAACCGCTTCATCATATCCCCCTTCATATCGTTCGTTTGAAACACGGAAACTGCGGAATGGCGGAAGGCACAGAAGGAATTCTTTGTGACTTCCGTGGTTTCCTCGGTTCCGTGTTTCAATTCACCAATCGCTTCACCTCTATCTTCGCAGCCCCGAAGTTCACGAGTAATCCCAGCTTGAAACCGGACGCCTTCAAATACGATAACGCTTGCACATAATCTTCAGGAGCCAGAGATTCTTTCGCCTTGATTTCAAGCATGCATTCTTCGACGATGAAATCAACTCGTCGCGTGTCAATCTGCTCCCCTTTATAGTAGATAGGAACCTTCTCTTCTCTGCTGAAACTCAGTCCAGTTGCCGTCAGTTCAAGAGCCAGTGCGCGTTGATAGACAATCTCTCGGAATCCAGGGCCAAGCGTTTTATGCACCTCCACACAGACACCGAGAATCTTGTCTGTGAGTGTTCCGAAATCATAACCTTTGTGAGAAACCCGCATGGTTTATGGCCTTTCCTGTTTCTGAACCACGGAAGAGGTGGAATTGCGGAGGCTACGGAAGGGAAGGCCAACCATCTCCGTGGGTTCCATGCCCTCCGCCATTCCGTGGTTCAAAGCCATCTGAACCACGGAAGAGGTGGAATTGCGGAGGCTACGGAAGGGAAGGCCAACCATCTCCGTGGGTTCCATAGTACAACCATACTGATAAGGGATAGTCGTTTCATTG
>JAJRTO010000168.1 GCA_024278235.1 Candidatus Poribacteria bacterium | reverse complement strand
TGATATCCAGGGAGATCCGCATCAATTAGGGGGAGATTTTATTGTGGGTGCGAATGGCATCATACGACTCATCTACTTGAGCCGTGACCCCACAGATCGACCATCCGTAGAGATGTTGTTGTAGACACTCCAGAGGATAGAAGATCGTTAAACTGTGCCCGGCTCCCTCCTCGAACCCGGATCCCCGGATTCAGACTCGGATGGAACCATGCATCAGGAACCATTGGGAAAATGTGAAATGCTGATTCTGTTAAACCTCTCCATAAATTCTGCCGATAATCATTTGGATGCCATCAGTCTACCAGGTTCTTGGCACCAGAAGCCAGAACACTCGGAGCAAATCCAATGATGAAGATCTTAAGAGACCAGGCAGCATTTACACTGATCGAACTGATGATCACCGTTGCTATCGTTGCAATCCTTGCTTCCATCGCAATGCCAAAATACCAACTGTTTCAGGCAAAAGCCAAGACAGCAGAGGCAACGAACAATCTTGCCGCGATCCGTGCGCTTGAGGAAACCTATCGTGCTGAGTATGATGCCTATCTAAGCTGTGCATCCACCCCTACTGCGGTTCCCGTGGGGGTAACAGCGGCCTGGACGGGTGGAGGAGCCTCCGATTTCCGGAAACTGGGTTTTCTTCCGGATGGCGAAGTCCGCTATCAGTATAAAGTCACCACCAGTGGATTCAACTACACAGCAACGGCTGTAGGTGACGTAGATGCTGATGGAGTGCAGGCAACCTATACACTGACCAATGCGATTCCGAGGCCTGTCCTGACGACACCAGGCGTCTTCTAAACCCACGCAGTCTCGGCAGATAGCCTGGGATAACTTTCCCATTTGCGGATGGATGGGCAGTGCAACTGAATCGTCGCATCCCTGAACCTTCAGAAGGCACAGTTCATACCTGTATTGATAGGATGCGCGAGTCATCAGCGAGGAATATGCTCTAATGGACTTTCCAAGGATCGTTGTCGTTGGTGCAGGAAACCTGTCTTCACGCCGAATTTATCCCTATATCGGTGCTGCCGGAGCAGAGCTTGTGGGGGTATGTGACAAGATCCCGGAGAAGGCCGAGAGAAACGCTAAGCTCTTTGGCGGAACACCCTATACGGACATGGAACGGATGATCGAGGACGAGGAGCCAGATGGAGTCATCATCTGCATTGGGCCACAAGCCCATGCACAACTGGCCCCCGTCATCATGAGGCGCGGTATTCCAGTGTACACTGAGAAACCCCCGGCGCCGACTGCGGCGGATGCACTGGAAGTCGCACGCGCAGCACAGGAGACAGGAGTGCTATGCACCACCGCCTTCAAGAAGCGATATAATATGGCCTATAATCGAGCCAAGCAATTCATCGATCAGTTTCCCCCCGAGGATCTCTACTCGCTCTCGATTGATTATGCTTCATCACAATACGCCAACACATCCCCGCGATCCTCATTCCTGTTGGACTTCGCTATCCACTTGATCGATCTCTCCGCATATCTCTTCGGAGATGCCGAGGAAGTATTCGCCTTTGCCAAAGGGGGAGATGCTTATGCGGTCTCCGTGAAGTATCCGCATGGAGGCGTGGGTTCTTTCAATTTCAACGATGGACGCTCATTCCAGATTCCCACAGAAGAAGTAGAGATTTCGATCCGGGGAGGCAACTTCATGTCGATCCACAATTCCTCCTCCTGGCGGATTGCGACCAATAGCCGATGCTCCGAATGGCGTGAGCCACCTACTTTCACTTCATCAGGAGACAGTGGCTATGAGACAGGACACTTAGCTGAACTTGCCGATTTTATCAGCGCGATCCAGGAAGGCCGTTCTACACGATCCAACATCTATGAATCCTACAAGAGCATGGTCCTCTATGAAGGTATTCTGGAATCGTCGAGAACAGGCCGGGTTGTCGCCCTGAAGTATGAGTGACGTCTCCCTTCCCCCAACGATCCCTGCTTGTCCCAACGAGAAGGAAAAGTCCCATGAACAAACCGAACGTGCTCTTTATTCCTATCGATGATCTGAGGCCGCAACTCTACTGCTACGGCCATCATCAGATGGCATCACCGAATATCGACCGTCTTGCAGCGGAAGGAACCATCTTTCCGCGAGCCTATTGCCAAGTGCCTGTGTGTGGAGCGACCAGGGCCAGTTTACTCACCGGCGTTCGGCCCAATCGTGATCGATTCGTGACCTATGATACCTGGGCTGATAGGGATTTACCGCATGCATTGACACTCCCTGAGCATTTCAGGAAACATGGATACATCACTCTGTCCAATGGCAAGGTATTTCATCACCGTTCGGATACCGCTGGTAGAAGCTGGAGTGAAGCTCCCTGGTATCCGGATGTCGGAGGCAATTGGAGGAACTACCTCCTCGAAGAAAACAGGGCCATCGCTGCAACCAATAACGGACGTGGGCCTGCCTATGAGTGCACCGACGTGCCTGACGAAGCCTACATCGATGGGCAGATCGCCGAACGCACAATTGAGGATCTGCATCGCTTGAAGGATGCCGGTGAACCGTTCTTCCTTGCGGCTGGTTTTATCAAACCTCATTTGCCCTTCAACGCGCCGAAGCTGTACTGGGATCTCTACCGACGGGATGAAGTTAGCCTTGCGGATAATCCCTTTCGTCCCAAAGGAGCACCGGATGCCGCTATGCACAACTGGGGTGAGCTACGGGCTTATTTTGATGTCCCAACAGCAGGCCCTCTCCCGGACGAAATGGCTCGGACCTTGATCCACGGCTACTATGCTGCCACGAGTTATACGGATGCCCAGGTGGGAAGGCTTCTCGATACACTCGATCAGTTAGAATTACGTGAGAATACGATTGTCGTGCTTTGGGGAGATCATGGATGGCAACTTGGGGAACATGGTCTGTGGTGCAAACACTGCAATTTCAATACCTCACTGAATGCTCCACTCATCGTCAGCGCTCCGGGGATCACAGGAGAGAAAACATCCAGTGCGCTTGTCGAATTCGCGGACATTTACCCAACGCTGTGTGAGTTGGCAGGGCTGCCGCTTCCAGATCATCTGGAAGGCACGAGCTTGGTGCCACTTTTAGAGACCCCAGGGAGATCCTGGAAGCAGGCCGTCTTCAGCCGATATTTCGCCGGTGACTCCATCCGTACTGACCGGTATTTGTATACGGAATGGAGCGACAGTGAGGGAGATATGAGCGCACGGATGCTGTACGACCACCAGATGGATCCGAAGGAAAACGAAAACATCTCTGAGAAACCGGAAAATCGAGAACTCGTCGCACAGCTTTCACAGATACTCCATGATGGGTGGCAAAGCCACTCACACCAATAGAAGGTATGCATGGATCGAGAGAAAGAAAGAAAGAAAGAAAGACTGAAAGAGGTTCGGGAGAGGAACATCCCCTGGAAAAAATGGGGACCCTATCTGACAGAACGCCAATGGGGCACAGTACGTGAAGACTACTGCCTCTCATCAGACGGGCTGGACCGGGCTGGTGGCAAAACTACTGCAACCGA